>NZ_JBSGDP010000002.1:0-221261 GCF_053602435.1 Nocardia sp. NPDC004415 | reverse complement strand
CCGATCTGTCCCGTCGAACAGCCACGGTGGATTGCTCCTTCGTCGCGTACGCCACGGCACCTGATCGACGGGACGGGCGCGAACCGCCGACTTCGTCGGCGATCCCTCCTCGAGGTCGGGATGTGGTTGTTCGGCCCACGGTGAGGTGGGCGTAAACGTGGTTGATGGAGCCCCTTAGGATTGGTGGGTGACCAGCGCAGCCCCAGACAACTCGCGTAATCGTGCCGATGCCCTGCCCAAGAGCTGGAACCCCGGCGAGGTAGAGGCCGACCTGTACGAGGGCTGGGTAGCCGCTGGATATTTCGGCGCCGACGCGAGCAGCGGCAAGCCCGCCTACTCGATCGTGCTGCCGCCGCCGAACGTCACCGGCACCCTGCACATGGGCCACGCCCTGGACCACACGCTGATGGACACCCTCACCCGCCGCAAGCGGATGCAGGGTTACGAAGTGCTGTGGCTGCCGGGCATGGACCACGCGGGCATCGCCACCCAGAGCGTGGTGGAGAAGCAGCTCGCCGCCGACGGCAAGACCAAAGAGGAATTCGGCCGCGAGCTGTTCATCGACAAGGTGTGGGACTGGAAGCGCGAGTCCGGCGGCGCCATCCAGTGGCAGATGCGCGCGCTCGGTGACGGCGTGGACTGGAGCCGCGACCGCTTCACCATGGACGACACCCTCTCGCGCGCCGTGCGCACCATCTTCAAGCGCATGTTCGACGCGGGCCTGATCTACCGGGCCGAGCGCCTGGTGAACTGGTCGCCGGTGCTGAAGACCGGTATCTCCGACCTCGAGGTGGACTACAAGGACGTCGAGGGCGAGCTGGTCTCGCTGCGCTACGGCTCGCTCGACGACAGCGAACCGCACGTCGTGGTGGCCACCACCCGCGTGGAGACCATGCTCGGTGACACCGCCGTGGCCGTGCACCCCGACGACCCGCGCTACGCGGCGATAATCGGCACCACCGTCTACCACCCGATCACCGGCAGCCAGATCCCGATCATCGCCGACGACTACGTCGACCCGGAGTTCGGCACCGGCGCGGTGAAGATCACCCCCGCGCACGACCCCAACGACTTCGAGATGGGCCTGCGGCACAACCTGCCGATGCCGACGATCATGGACGAGGGCGGCCGGATCACCGGCACCGGAACCGAATTCGACGGCATGGACCGCTTCGAGGCCCGCGTGAAGGTGCGCGAGCGCCTGGCCGCCGAGGGTCGCGTGGTCGCCGAGAAGCGGCCGTACGTGCACAGCGTCGGCCACTCCGAGCGCTCCGGCGAGCCGATCGAGCCGCGCCTGTCGATGCAGTGGTGGGTCAAGGTCGAGTCCCTCGCAAAGGCCGCCGGTGACGCCGTGCGCGACGGTGACGTGAAGATCCACCCGGCCAGCCAGGAACCGCGCTGGTTCGACTGGGTCGACAACATGCACGACTGGTGCATCTCGCGGCAGCTGTGGTGGGGCCACCGCATCCCGATCTGGTACGGCCCCGAGGGCGAGATCGTCTGTCTCGGTCCGGACGAGGAAGCCCCCGAGGGCTGGGTGCAGGACCCGGACGTGCTCGACACCTGGTTCTCCTCCGGTCTGTGGCCGTTCTCCACGATGGGCTGGCCCGAGGCCACGCCGGAACTGGCCAAGTTCTATCCGACCAGCGTGCTCGTCACCGGTTACGACATCCTGTTCTTCTGGGTGGCCCGGATGATGATGTTCGGCATGTTCGTCAGCGACGACCCGGTGCTCACCGTCGGCAAGGGCGGGCAGAAGCAGGTGCCGTTCGAGGACGTCTTCCTGCACGGCCTCATCCGCGACCAGCACGGCAAGAAGATGTCCAAGTCGCGCGGCAACGGCATCGACCCGCTGGACTGGATCACCTCCTACGGCGCCGACGCGCTGCGCTTCACCCTGGCCCGTGGCGCCCAGCCCGGCGGCGACCTCTCGGTCGGCGAACCGCACGCGCTGGCCTCGCGCAGCTTCGTCACCAAGCTGTTCAACGCCACCAAGTTCGCGCTGATGAACGGCGCGCGCTCGGGCGAGCTGCCCCCGCGCGAGACGCTCACCGACACCGACCGCTGGATCGTCGACCGGCTCGACGAGGTGCGCGCCGAGGTCGACGCGGCCTTCGACGCCTACGAGTTCGGCAAGGCCTGCGAGGCGCTCTACCACTTCGCCTGGGACGAACTGTGCGACTGGTACCTGGAGCTGTCGAAGGTGCAGTTCGCCGAGTCCGACGCGCGCGCGGAGAGCACCGCGGTGGTGCTCGGCACCGTGCTCGACGCGGTGCTGCGCCTGCTGCACCCGGTGATCCCGTTCGTCACCGAGACGCTGTGGAAGGCGCTGACCGGCGGTGAGTCGGTCGTCGTGGCGCCGTGGCCCGCCGCGAGCGGGGTCGCCACCGACACCGTCGCCGCCCAGCGCGTCGCCGACGCGCAGCGCCTGATCACCGAGATCCGCCGCTTCCGCAGCGACCAGGGCCTGGCCGACAAGCAGAAGGTGAAGGCCACCCTGGTGGGCCTGGACGAGGCGGGCCTGGCCGGTTTCGCCGCCCCGGTGGCCAACCTGGCCCGGCTCACCGAACCGGGCGAGGATTTCGCCACCACCGCCGAGGTGCAGGTGCGCCTGTCCGGCGCGACGGTCACCGTCCAGCTCGACACCTCCGGTGCCATCGACCTGGTCGCCGAGCGCCGCAGGCTGGAGAAGGACCTCGCGGTCGCCCAGAAGGACCTCGACCAGACCACCGCCAAGCTCGGCAACGCGGAGTTCCTGGCCAAGGCGCCCCAGCAGGTGGTCGACAAGATCACCGGCCGCCGCGACGTGGCCGCCGCCGAGGTCGCGCGCATCGGTGCCCGTCTCGCGGAGCTGAGCGCCAAGTGAGCGACACCGAGCCGGACCCGGAGTTCGGGGGCGAGGACTACACCGCGGCCCGGCTCGGTGACGGCCCGTCCCCGGTCGAGCTGGCCGAGATGGCGCTGGTCGAAGCCGAACTGGACAAGCGCTGGCCCGAGACCAAGATCGAGCCCTCGCTCACCCGGATCGCCACCCTGATGGACCTGCTGGGCAACCCGCAGCGCAACTACCCGGCCATCCACATCGCGGGCACCAACGGCAAGACCTCGGTGACCAGGATGATCGACGCGCTGCTCACCGCCCTGCACCGGCGCACCGGCCGGATCACCAGCCCACACCTGCAGCTGGCCACCGAGCGGATCAGCATCGACAACGCCCCGATCAGCCCGGCCCGCTACGTGGAGACCTACCGCGAGCTCGAGCCCTACATCGCGATGATCGACCAGCAGTCCGCCGCGGCGGACGGCCCGGCCATGAGCAAGTTCGAGGTGCTCACCGGCATGGCCTACGCCGCGTTCGCGGAGGCGCCGGTCGACGTGGCCGTGGTCGAGACCGGCATGGGCGGCACCTGGGACGCCACCAACGTCATCGACGGGCAGGTCGCGGTGATCACCCCGATCGGCCTGGACCACACCGAATACCTCGGCCCCGACCTCGAGTCGATCGCCAAGGAGAAGGCCGGGATCATCAAGCGCGCCCCCGAGCAGCTGATCCCGGTCGACACCGTCGCGGTGATCGCCCAGCAGGAGCCCGAGGTCATGGACGTGCTGCTGCGCCGTGCCGTGGAGGCCGACGCGGCGGTGGCGCGCGAGGGCTCGGAGTTCCTGCCGCTGGAACGCGCCGTCGCCGTCGGCGGTCAGCTGCTCACGTTGCAGGGCCTCGGCGGGGTCTACGACGAGATCTTCCTGCCGCTGCACGGCGAGCACCAGGCGCGCAACGCCGCGCTGGCGCTGGCCGCGGTGGAGGCGTTCTTCGGCGCCGGTGCCGAGCGTCAGCTCGACATCGAGGCGGTACGCGCCGGATTCGCGAGCGTGGCGAGCCCGGGCCGGATGGAACGCATGCGCAACGCGCCGACGATCTTCGTCGACGCCGCGCACAACCCGGCGGGCGCGCAGGCGCTGGCGAACACGCTGACCTCCGAGTTCGACTTCCGCAAGCTGGTCGGCGTGGTCGCGGTGCTCGCCGAGAAGGACGCGGCGGGCATCCTCGACGCCCTCGAGCCGGTCTTCGACGAGATCGTGGTGACCAGCAACGGCTCGCCGCGGGCGATGGACGTCGACGCGCTGGCCGACCTGGCCGTGCAGCGCTTCGGCGACGAACGGGTGATCACCGCCGACACCCTGCCCGACGCGCTGGAATCGGCGATCGCGCTGGCCGAACAGGCCGGCGACGACGGCGATGTCATCTCGGGTGCGGGCGTGATCGTCACCGGGTCGGTGGTGACCGCGGGCGCCGCGCGCGCCCTGTTCGGAAAGGCTCCCTCATGAGCGAGGTCCCACCCCCGGCCACCGATCCCTGGAAGGGCCTGCGCGGCGTCATGGCGGGCACCCTGATCCTCGAGGCCATCGTGGTGCTGCTCGCGCTGCCGGTGGTCGCCGACGTCGGCGGCGGGGTCACCTGGTTCTCCGGCACCTACCTGGTGGTGCTGTCGGTGCTGATGATCCTGGGCGCCGGAGTGCAGCGCAAGCCGTGGGCGATCCCGTTCACCATCGGCCTGCAGGTGCTGTTGCTGCTGGGCACCTTCATCCACCTCTCGATCGGCATCATCGGCCTGGTGTTCGTCGCGGTATGGGCCTTCATCCTCACGCTGCGCGCGGATGTCCAGCGCCGAATGGATGCCGGCCTCTTGCCGAGTCAGCGCATGAAACGCACGGAGTCCTGAGCGGCTCAGGGGGCCGCTCAGCGCGGCGCCGCAGGCGACGCTAATGTTGCTGCGTGACTGAGCAGACGTTGGTACTCATCAAGCCGGACGGTGTCTCGCGTGGACTCGCCGGCGAGGTGCTCGCGCGCATCGAGCGCAAGGGCCTCACCCTCAAGGCACTGGAGCTGAAGAACGTGTCCGTGGCGCTCGCCGAAGAGCACTACGCCGAGCATGCCGAGCGGCCGTTCTTCGGTTCGCTCATCGAGTTCATCACCTCGGGCCCGGTCGTGGCGGCCGTGCTGGAGGGTCCGCGCGCGATCGCGGCGTTCCGTCAGCTCGCCGGTGGCACCGACCCGGTCGAGAAGGCCACCCCCGGCACCATCCGTGGCGACTTCGGTCTGGAGACCCAGTTCAACCTGGTCCACGGTTCCGACTCGCCCGAGTCCGCCAAGCGCGAGATCGCGCTCTGGTTCCCCGAATTTCCTGCTTGATCTGCTGTTCTCGCTCGTCGCGCCCGTGCTGGGCGCGACGAGCTCGAGTGACGCGGAGTTCGGGTGAGTTGCGCCGATGGCGATCCTCGCGCGAACCGTATGGGATACTGATTACGGACGTGTTCGATGCCGGACCCTGTCGCGCAGGTACGTGACAGCGGCGCCGGACATGACCGGATGACATCGCGGTTGGATGCCGATCATCGCTGCCACGGGCGGCCCTGTTGCTGGGGGCGCTCGCGCAGGCACGCTGGATGAGCGCTCGAAACGCGGCGTCACCGTACAGCCAGGCGCCGTGTGACCGGTTGGCCCGCCAGATGATCGATTCCAGGCGCGACCGGACGCACGGGGCGAGACCAGATGACCCTCGCACCATCGGGTGCGAGGTGCACGGACGATGCCCCCGCGTCGGCCGCGTACACCCGTACCGGGGATGGACGCGCCCGGGGGCCCGAGGAGACTTCGTGGCCGAACAAGAGCCGCTGGACACAACACAACAGGATGCCGATCAATTGCCGGAGCGAATTCGAGTTCATGCACTGGCCAAGCGACTGGGAGTGACCAGCAAGCGCATCCTGGCCAAACTGGCCGAATTGGGAACCGAGGCGCGCAGCGTCCAATCCAATGTCGACCGCGCGGTCGCCGAGACCGTGCGCGACGCGATCGCCGCCGACGCCGAGACCGGCGAATCCCCAGCATCCCCGGCGCCCGCCGCCACCGCCCCCGCCGCCGAGCAACCGGCCGCCGTCCCCGCGCCTGCCGCGACCCTGTTCTCCGCCCCCGAGGTCGCGCGCACCGATGAGGTCTTCGCCCCGACGGCCGACGACGCGCACACCGGGCTGTTCACCCACCGGGTGACCGAGACCCCCGCCCCGGCCGAGCCGGTCGCCTTCGAGGCGCCCGCCGTGGCCGCGCCGCTGTTCCTGCCGCCGGACGCCACCGCCGCCGAAGAGGCCCGCAAGCGCCGCCGCACCACCCGCACGACCAAGCGTGCCGACGAGCCCGCCACTGCGGCCGAGGAGCCGGAGACCGAGCCCGCGGCGATCGAGGACGAGGCCGTCGAGGTCACCACCGACACCACCGACGCCGATGCCGACCAGTCCGGTGACCACGACGCCGACGGTCAGCCGCGCCGCCGCCGCCGGGGCCGCCGTGGCCGTGGCCGTGGCCGGGGCGAGCAGTCCGCCGACGGCGACGACACCGACACCGACGAGTCCGACACCGACGACGAGCCCGCCGCCGCGACCGAGCCGGGCACCGAGTCCGCCGAGCAGGCCGAGGACTCCGACGAGGACGACGAGGACGCGCTGCCCGAGGGCGCGAGCCGCCGCCGTCGCCGCCGTCGTCGCCGCAAGGTCGGTGGTGAGTCCGGTGAGGACGCGTCCTCGGAGGACGATCCGCCCAACACCGTCGTGCACGAGCGCGAGCCGCGCAACAAGAGCCGCGGCCGGTCCGGGTCCGACGAGGTGCAGGGCATCTCCGGGTCCACCCGGCTCGAGGCCAAGCGCCAGCGCCGCCGCGACGGTCGCGAGGCCGGGCGCCGCCGTCCGCCGATCCTGACCGAGTCGGAGTTCCTGGCCCGCCGCGAGGCGGTGGACCGGGTGATGGTCGTGCGCGAGAAGGCGTTCGACGCCGCCGAGCACGCTCCGGGTCATCAGATCACCACCCAGGTCGCGGTGCTCGAGGACAACATCCTCGTCGAGCACTTCGTCACCAGTTCCGGCCAGGCGTCGATGGTGGGCAATGTCTACCTCGGCAAGGTGCAGAACGTGCTGCCCAGCATGGAGGCGGCGTTCATCGACATCGGCCGCGGCCGCAACGGCGTGCTCTACGCCGGTGAGGTGAACTGGGAGGCCGCCGGTCTGGGCGGCAAGGAACGCAAGATCGAGCAGGCGCTCAAGCCGGGTGACCAGGTGCTGGTGCAGGTCTCCAAGGATCCGGTCGGGCACAAGGGCGCCCGCCTGACCACCCAGATCTCGCTGGCGGGCCGCTTCCTGGTGTACGTGCCGGGCGGCACCTCCACCGGGATCAGCCGCAAGCTGCCCGACACCGAGCGCAAGCGGCTCAAGGAGATCCTGCGCGACATCGTGCCCGCCGACGCGGGCGTGATCATCCGGACCGCGTCCGAGGGTGTCAGCGAGCCGGAACTGGCCCGCGACGTCGAGCGGCTGCAGGCCACCTGGCGCACCATCGAGGAGGCGTCCAAGGGCGCGGGCAAGGACGCACCCAAGGCGCTCTACGAAGAGCCCGACATGCTGGTCAAGGTCATCCGCGACCTGTTCAACGAGGACTTCGCCCGGCTGGTCATCGAGGGTGATCGCGCCTGGAGCACCGTCGAGAACTACGTGCGCACCGTCGCGCCGGACCTGCTGCCGCGGGTGAACCGGCACGAGAACAACGGGGTCGACGTGTTCGACGCCTTCCGCATCGACGAGCAGCTGGCCAAGGCACTCGACCGCAAGGTGTGGCTGCCCTCCGGCGGCACCCTGGTGATCGACCGCACCGAGGCGATGACCGTCGTCGACGTCAACACCGGCAAGTTCACCGGTTCGGGCTCGTCCAATCTGGAGGAGACCGTCACCAAGAACAATCTGGAGGCGGCCGAGGAGATCGTGCGCCAGATGCGGCTGCGCGATATCGGCGGCATGATCGTCGTCGACTTCATCGACATGGTGCTCGAGTCCAACCGCGATCTGGTGCTGCGCCGTCTCACCGAGGCGCTGGGCCGTGATCGCACCCGTCACCAGGTCTCCGAGGTCACCTCGCTGGGCCTGGTCCAGATGACCCGCAAGAAGCTGGGCACCGGCCTGGTCGAGGCGTTCTCCACCACCTGCGAGCACTGCCACGGCCGCGGCATCCTGGTGCACTCCTACCCGGTCGACGCCGGGTCGGGCACCGAGGAACCGCGCGCCAAGGAGGGCGGTTCGCGCCGCCGCCGCGGCAAGGACAAGGACCGCGACAAGCAGCCCGCGGCCGCCGCTCCCGCGTCCAACGGCACCGCACCGCATCCCGAGCACGGTGAGGAGGACATCGCGGTCAAGCGGGCCCATCCGGTCGCGCTCGCGATGGCCGCCCACCACGGCGAGGACGGCGAACCCACCGACGAGCCGACGGCCGAGACCGCCGAGGCCACGACGGCCGAGGTCGCGCCCGAGGCGCCCGCCGAGCCGACCAGGCGGTCGCGTTCACGCTCGCGCCGGTCCAGCCGCAGCGCGGGATCGCAGTCGGAGACGGCCACGGAGAGCCCGGCGCTGACCGGGGTCATCCCGGCCGAGCCGGAGGCCGCCGATACCGAGGCCCCGGCGGTCGCGGAAACGGAGCCCGCCGACAGCGAAGCGGTCACCGACGCCGCAGCCGCCGAACCGGAGGCCACGGTCACCGAAGCCGCGGCCGCCGTGTTCGAGGGTGCGGAGCCGGAAGTCGCGGCCACCGAGCCGGAAGCCGTCGAACCCGAGCCCGCACCGGTCGCCGAGGAGCCCGCGCCCCGCACGCGCAGGCGCCGGGTGGCCCGCTCCACCGCGGCCCCGGCACCGGACAGCTCGGGCGCGGTGTTCGTCCTCTCGTCGAGCGAGCAGCCGCCCGCCGCCGTGGTGGACTTCGCCGCGGAGCCCGTCGTCGTCCCGGAACGCAAGCCGCGCCGTCGCGCGGTGGGCCGTCCCGCGGGCGCGCCGGCACCCGAGTCGAATTGACCCGTCGGCCCCCCGATTCGGCCCTGACCGGCCGAATTGGGGGAGCGGTTACCGTTCTGGTAGCCTAGGTCGGTCGCTGCCCCGCGATTGGGCATCCGGTCTTACGGCCGGGTGATTCCGCAGGCAGCCGAAGTTCTTCCCCCGCCGATGCGGGGATGAGCCCAGAAATACCGCGTCGCAGCTGTGGCGCGAACATGTGCAGGACCAACGTGAGTGGAGGAAGCCGACCGATGGCAGCGTACGCAATCGTCAAGACCGGCGGAAAGCAGTACAAGGTCGCGGTCGGTGACCTGGTGAAGGTCGAGAAGATCGAGGGCGCGCCCGGCACCGCCGTGGCCCTGACCCCGGTTCTCGTCGTCGACGGCGCCGATCTGACCACCGACGCCGACAAGCTGGCCAAGATCTCCGTGGCCGCCGAGGTCGTCGACCAGACCAAGGGCCCGAAGATCCGGATCCACAAGTTCAAGAACAAGACCGGCTACCACAAGCGCCAGGGTCACCGTCAGCCGCTGACGGTCATCAAGGTCACCGGCATCAAGTAAGACATCCCGAGGAGACGAAGCAATGGCACATAAGAAGGGTGCATCCAGCTCCCGGAACGGTCGTGATTCGAACGCCCAGCGCCTCGGCGTGAAGCGCTTCGGTGGCCAGAAGGTCAGCGCGGGCGAGATCCTCGTCCGTCAGCGTGGAACCCACTTCCACCCCGGCGTGAACGTCGGTCGTGGCGGCGACGACACCCTGTTCGCCCTCGCGGCGGGCGCGGTCGAGTTCGGCACCAAGCGTGGCCGCAAGACCGTCAACATCGTTGTCCCGGAGCCGGTCCAGGCCTGACCGCCTGGAGCGTCAGCTCCCCACGGACACCAGAGCGGGTCAGGGTTGCTTCCCTGACCCGCTCTGTCGTGTCCGTCACCCCCTACCGCCAACGACCAGTCAGAAGGAGGAGGATCAACCCATGTCCAAATTCATCGACCGCGTCGTGCTTCATGTTCGTGCCGGTAGAGGTGGACACGGTTGCGCCTCGGTGCACCGTGAGAAGTTCAAGCCGCTGGGCGGGCCCGACGGCGGCAACGGCGGCAACGGCGGGGACGTGATCCTCGAAGTCGACGCCAATGTCCACACCCTGCTCGATTTCCACTTCCACCCGCACGCCAAGGCGGGCAACGGCAAGCCGGGCGAGGGCGGCAACCGCGACGGCAAGCAGGGCACCGATCTGGTGCTCAAGGTGCCCGACGGCACCGTGGTGGTCGACGGGGACGGCAAGGTCGTCGTCGACCTGGTCGGCGCGGGCAATCAGTTCGTCGTCGCCAAGGGTGGCCGCGGCGGCCTGGGCAACGCCTCGCTGGCCTCCAAGGCGCGCAAGGCGCCCGGCTTCGCGCTGCTCGGCGAAGAGGGCGAAGAGCTGGACCTGGTCCTCGAGCTGAAGTCGGTCGCCGACGTCGGCCTGGTCGGGTTCCCGTCGGCGGGCAAGTCCTCGCTGGTCTCGGTGCTGTCCGCTGCCAAGCCCAAGATCGCCGACTACCCGTTCACCACCCTGGTCCCGAACCTGGGCGTGGTGGCCTCCGGCGACACCACCTTCACCGTCGCCGACGTGCCCGGCCTGATCCCCGGCGCCAGCGACGGCCGCGGCCTCGGTCTGGACTTCCTGCGTCATCTGGAACGCTGCGCGGTGCTCGCGCACGTGGTCGACTGCGCCACCCTGGAACCCGGCCGCGACCCGGTCTCCGATGTCGACGCGCTCGAGGCCGAACTGGCCGCCTACAAGCCGGCACTGACCGGCGACGAGAGCCTGGGCGATCTGGCCGACCGGCCCCGCGTGGTGATCCTCAACAAGACCGATGTGCCCGACGGGGCGGAGCTGGCCGAGATGGTCACCCCCGAGTTCACCGAGCGCGGCTGGCCGGTCTTCGAGATCTCCGCGGTGAGCCGCGCGGGCCTGCGCCCGTTGACCTTCGCGCTGGCCGACATGGTCCGCCAGTACCGCGACGAGCACCCCAAGGCTGCCCCGAAGCGCCCGGTGATCCGTCCGATCGCGACCGACGAGTCCGGCTTCAGCGTGATCGCCGATCCGCAGGAGCCCGGCGGCTTCATCGTGCGCGGCACCCGCCCGGAACGATGGGTGCGCCAGACCCAGTTCGACAACGACGAGGCCGTGGGCTACCTGGCCGACCGCCTGGCCCGCCTCGGCGTGGAAGCCGAACTGGTCAAGCAGGGCGCGCAGCCGGGCTGCTCGGTGACCATCGGTGACGTGTCGTTCGAATGGGAGCCGCAGATCTCCGCGGGCGTCGACATCGTGCCGACCGGCCGCGGTACCGACGTGCGGTTGGAGAACAACGACCGGGTCGGCGCGGCCGAGCGCAAGCTCGCCTCGCGCGCGCGGCGCGGTCTGCTCGACGAGGACGGGAAGTAGGGTCCGGCCGAGGAGTATGGCTATGCAGGTGGGTTCGGAAGTGAGCGTGGCGCGTCAGGCCATCGTGTCGGCGCGTTCGGTCGTGGTGAAGATCGGGTCGTCGGCGCTGACCAGCCTCGAGGGCGGTCTCGACACCGACCGGCTCGACCGGCTCGCCGACGCCGTGGAAGCGCGGATGCGCGCGGGGTCGGACGTGGTGGTCGTGTCTTCCGGGGCGATCGGTGCCGGCATCGCGCCGCTGGGCCTGTCGCGCAGGCCCAAGGACCTCGCCACCAAGCAGGCCGCCGCCAGTGTCGGCCAGCTGGCGCTGGCGCACGCCTGGGGTACCTCGTTCGCGCGCTACGACCGCACCGTCGGCCAGATCCTGCTCTCCGCCGACGATTTCGCCCGCCGTGAGCACCACCGCAACGCCCAGCGCACCCTGGACCGGCTGCGGTCGCTCGGCGCGGTCGCGGTGGTCAACGAGAACGACACCGTCGCCACCGAGGAACTGCGCTTCGGCGACAACGACCGCCTCGCCGCCCTGGTGGCGCACCTGGTCGGCGCCGACGCCCTGATCCTGCTCTCCGATGTCGCCGGACTCTACGACGGCGACCCGCGCAAGGGTGCCGCCACCTTCATCCCCGAGGTCCGCAGCAGCGCCGATCTCGACGGTGTCATCGCGGGCAGCGGCGGCGCGCTCGGCACCGGCGGCATGGCCTCCAAGCTCTCGGCCGCGCGCCTGGCCGCCGACGCGGGCATCCCCGTGCTGCTGGCCTCGGCCGCCGACGCCGCGACCGCCCTCACCGACGGCACCGTGGGTACCGCCTTCGCCGCCCGCCCGGTCCGGCTGTCCGGCCGCAAGTTCTGGGTCCGCCATGCCGCCGACACCCGCGGCGCGGTGCTGCTCGACGCGGGTGCCGTCACCGCCGTCACCGAACGCCGCTCCCTGCTCGCCGCCGGTGTCACCGGTATCCGCGGCCGCTTCTTCGGCGGAGACGTGGTCGACCTGGTGAGCCCCGACGATCAGGTCATCGCCCGCGGCGTCGTCGAATACGACAGCACCGAACTCACCACCATGCTCGGCCGCTCCACCACCGAGCTCCCCGAGACGATGCAGCGCCCGGTCATCCACGCCGACGACCTGGTCAAGGTCTGACCGCGGACCCTTCCCGCCGCAGATACACCGTGCGCGTCGAGAGATCGAGCTCACGCCCGTCACCCACCTCCACGCGCACCAGCTGCCGCGACTCCCGTTCCTCGACGACATGCCGCGACGCCGGGTTGAACACCTCGTCCACCGGAGCGAGCATCCCCGCGGCCCCCGCGCTCCCCGAGCGGCGCCAGTGCACCCAGCCGCGTCGCTCGGCCCAGCGACCGAGCTGGTCGATCCCGACCACGAGCGAGGCGAGCGTACCCAGGAACAACGCGTAGTCCACGATCTCTCCTTCGGCCACCGGCACCGCGCCCGGTGCTGACGATCACCGTTGCGGCGGAACAACTCCCGGCTGATCCAGGTCCGCCGGTGCCGGCGGTGGCGGCGCGGGTCGCGGGCTCTCCGCCCCCGGAATGGGCCCGGTGACACCCGGCTGCCCACCCGGATCCGACATGTCGGGTCCACTCGGGACCGGAGGGAGCGGGGCCGGAACAGGCGGCGGCGCAGGCTGTTCCGGCGGCGGGGGAGCCGGCTGCTGCGACGTGGGCGCCGGTGGGTCCGGTTCCGGCGCGGGTTGCTGCGTCGTAGGTGCGGGCTGGGCCGGTGGTTCGCTCGGTTGCGGTTGCGGCGCTTGCTGTTCCGAAGTCGGGGTGGGGGATTCGGGCTCGGCCGGCGGCTCGTGTTGCGGCGAGGGGGCGGGCGGCTCCTGCGGCGCTGGTTGTTCCGAGGTCGAGGTGGGAGGTTCGGGCTGGGGCGATGGCTCGCGTGGTTGTTCCGACGTGGGGGCAGGCGGACTCGTCGGGGAATCGCTCGGCGGCGGTGCCGGTTGCGCCGGCTGTTCCTGGGTCGGTGCCGGAGCTTCTGTCGTCGGGGCCGAGTCCTGCGGGGTCGGTGTCTCCGTCGGCTGGGGGTCGGCTTGTGTGGTGGGCGCGTGGGTCGATGGCGGCGCGGATGACTCGGTCGGAGCCGCCGGCGTGGGGGTGTTGCCGCCGGGTGCGGGTGAGTTGTCGGTGGGGGCCGGAGTGCCTTCCGTGGGCGCGCTGTCGGCCGGGGGAGGCGTGACCGGGGACTCCGGGGCGCTGTCGGTCGGTGCGGGCGTTTCCGGTGACGGCGAGGTGCCGGGGTTCTGGGGTGAATCACCTTCCGGGGCAACACCTTGCGGTGTTCCGAGCTGTGGCTGGGCGGGGGTGGTCTGCGGTCGCGACGGCGTCGCAGGCGATTCCTGTCCTCGCGCACCGGGGGGAGCGGGCAGGGACGGAACCCCGGTGCCCGCCAGCGAATACGCGGGCTTGTAGATCATGTTCATCGCCAGCACGGCTTCCTGGCGCAGCGCCTCGGTCGCCATCTGGGCGTCGATCACCTTGGCCGACTCCAGCAGTCGCGCGATGGTCCCGATCGGTCCCGAATCACCGGGCGCGACCACCGCGAGTTTCACCGCTTCGGCGGCCGCCGCCACTGCGCCCAGCCGGGCGCCGACTTCGGCTGCCACCCCGGCCAGTTCGTCCAGCGCGGCGGCGAAACCGCGGGTGCCCGCGAAGGCGGCCTCGGCGGCGGCGCCCTCCCAGCCCGCCTCGTTGATCACCCGCTCGGCGTCGGCCTTGGTGATGGGCATGGTGGTGCTCAGCGCGGCCGCGGCCTCCAGCCAGGCCATCGAGGCGCCGAGGATCGCGCTCGCGTCGATCTGCTGGGTGCGGGCGTGGATCTGTTCGTGCGGCATGGATTCGAAATGCTCCATGGCACTGATGTAGGTGGGGTCGGTTCCGCTCATCAGCGCATCCGGGTTTCGACGGCCCGCAGGGCGGCGGCGGCCGCGGCGTCGGCCTCGTCGTAGAGCCCGCCGCTGAGCAGGAACGCCTCTTTCATCCGGTAGGCCGCCTCGATGTAGTGATCGATCAGGGAGGCCGCGTCGCGCGCCTTGTGCGCGAAGCCGGCCTGTAACTGCTGCGCGGAGACGAAACCACCGAATCCGCCTGCCTCGGAGGCGGATTCGAGGCGCTGACGTAACTGCCCGAGCTGGTCGGCCTGCTGTTCGTAGAGTTCGGCGCAGCGGCGTGCGGCCTCGGGCTCGAACTTCAGCGTCCCCGTCGCGGCGGCGGTGCGGAACCGGGAGATCTCGGCCCTGCTGCTCTCGATCGTCATCGCGTCTCCCCTCCAGATGAAGCGTTCGTGGTCCAGGCTAGCCGGACCTTCTGCTGTGCGAACTGTGCGCCGGTGCCAGCCTGCGCTGGAGCTGGGCGGCGAGCTGACCGGTCGTCGCGGGCACCACGTGCACCGTTTCCCCTGCTCTGAGCAGGTAACGGCCGTCGGCGGCGACGTCGATCCAGCTGTAGTGCACCGGTGGGGCGGGCACGCTGCGGTCCAGCCCGGTCTCGATGCGGATATGCCCCTCCGCGGTGTGCTGACGACGTAATAATCGCTGGATACGCGGCACCGCGGGGTGCGTCGCGATCACCGTCTCCTCGTCGCGCACGGCCTCGGTGGCGGCTTCGCGTGCCGGTTCGCGGCCCGGCGGCGTGTCGGGCAGGCACGCGGTGATCCGGGCGCCCATGCCCGCGGTGTGCCCGATCGAAACCCGCACGCTGCCACCGTAATCGGGCCGGTTGCCGGGTTCCTGGCGCACCAGCACCGCCCGGTCGTATACGGCACAGGCGAGCAGGCGGATCTCGCTGCCCGGTGTGTGCCCGCCGCCGACCAGCACGATCCTGGCGTGCGGTGCGGCGATGATCCGCAGACAGGCGGTCAGGTCGGGATCGCCGCCGCTGGGTAGTCGCTGCTCCAGCCCGGACCGCAGCCGGGCCGCCTCGTGTTCGGTGTGCGGTGATTCCAGCACGCGGATCGGAAACGGCAGGCGATCCTGACCCGATTCCCGCCAGACGTGCGCGAATTCGTCAGCGGTGAAGGTCCATCCCATTGCCGATCCCATCCTTACCGAGCCAGGACCACGACAGCCTATCGGTACTGTCCGATTCCGGCCCACCGTTCACCCGGCATACCTCCGAACGGAAGCTTTCCGGGTGTCGTTCAGTAACCCCGGTCCGGGTCGATGAGCGCGTGCAACGGTTCGCCCGCGACGAACCGGGCCACATTCGCGCCGACGTGATCGGCGAACGCGGCCAGCCGCAACTGCGGCGGGTTGGAATCGTGCGGGGTGATGATCGCGTTGGGCAGGCTCCACAGCGGATGACCGTCGGGCAGCGGCTCCGGCTCGGTGACATCGAGCCCCGCGCCACCGATCGCGCCCCGCGTGAGCGCGTCGACCAGCGCCTCGGTGTCCACCAGGCTGCCCCGGGCCACATTGATCACCCACGAGGACGGCTTGAGCCGGGCCAGTTCCTCCGCGCCGATCAGGTGCCGGGTCTGCGCGGTCGCCGGCGCGGCGATCACCACGTGGTCGGTGTGCGACCAGACCCGGTTCAGCTGATCGGCGGGCACGGTCTCCACGTCGTCGGGAATGCCCGGCCCCGTGACCGGACGGCCGGACCGGTTCACCGCGATCACGTGCGCGCCCAGCGGCACCAGCATCGGGATCAGGGCGCGGCCGATGCCGCCCGCGCCGACGATCGTCACCGTCTTGCCCCGCAACGACCCCACGTGCGGGAAGAACTCGCGCTGCTGCCAGGTCCTCGCCCGCAAGTGTTCGGGCAGATACCGCACGCCCGCCAGCAGCAGCGTGAGCGCGTGCTCGGCGACGCTGTCGGCGAACGCGCCCGCCGCGGAGGTGAACGTCACGCCGGGGTGGGCCTCGAACACGCCCGCGCCGAAGTAGTCCTCGATGCCCGCGGCGGGCAGTTGCACCCAGCGGACGGAGGCGGGCAGCGTCCGCGGGAACTCGCCGGGGGAGCCGATCCAGATCAGGGCCTCGGCATCGTCGAGCGCGCCGATCCGCGCACCCGCCCCGAGCACGGCTTTCTCCAGCAGGCGCGAGGCCGGCTGATCCGGTCCGATCGCGATCGTGGTCGCGGATTGCTGCACAGAGACCTCCTGGGACATGGGCTCGACCGGTGCGCGCGGCGGCTCCGGGTGGGAGTGTCGATTCTTCCTGTTCGGGCGCGCCCGCGCAGCCCGGCGATCAGCCCGCGCGGAAGGGTTCCGCTACTCGTCGAGATCGACCGGTTCGTCCACGCCGTGCCGGTCGGCCAGCTCGAGCAGCCCGGCGATGTCGAACACGGCCTCGTCCATCCCGGCCTGCAGATCGCCGAGTTCGGCGTAGCGGGCGGGCACGGTGGCGAGGGTGAAATCGCGGGGGTGGATGTCGTCGATCTCGGTCCAGCGCACCGGCGTCGACACCGTCGCCGCGGGCACCCCGCGCACCGAGTACGCGGCGGCGATGGTGTGATCGCGCGCGTTCTGGTTGTAGTCGACGAACAGCTGGGCCGGATCGCGATCCTTGCGCCACCAGGCCGTGGTCACGTCCGCGGGCGCGCGCCGCTGCACTTCCCGCGCGAACGCGAGCGCCGCCCGGCGCACCTGCTGGAAGCCGTACTCCGGCGCGATCCGTACATAGACGTGCATCCCCGACCCACCGGAGGTCTTGGGCCAGCCCACCGCGCCCAGCTCGTCGAGCACCTCGTGCACGACGTGCGCGACCCGGCGCACCCGCGACCACGGGCACTCCGGCATGGGATCGAGATCGATACGCCACTCGTCGGGCGACTCGGTGTCGGTGGCCCGGGAGTTCCACGGATGGAACTCCACCGTCGACATCTGGACCGCCCAGATCACGTCGGCCAGTTCCTGCACGCACAATTCGTCGGCGTGCCTGCCGTAGCGCGGGAAATACACGCGCACCGTCGAGATCCAGTCCGGCGCACCGCCCGGCAACCGCTTCTGATGCACCTTCCCGCCGGGCAGGCCCTTCGGGAACCGGTGCAGCATGCAGGGCCGGTCGCGCAGCGCGTTGACGATGCCGTCGCCCACGCTGAGGTAGTAGCGCGCCAGGTCGAGCTTGGTCGCGCCCAGCTCGGGGAAGTACACCCGGTCCGGGTTGCTCACCCGCACCGTGTGCTCGCCGACCGGCAGTTCGACAGCCGGAGTCGCTGACTTGGCCACCGGCCAACCCTAACCGAGCGGACCCACCGCGCCACGGATGTTCCGGCGGCGCGGTGGGACGGCGACCGGCGGAGCTAGAGCTCGTAGACGCCGAACGCGCGGTTCTGGATGCACATGGGCATCACGTGGACACGGTCGGTCCATTCGAACCGGGCGGCCGCCTCGACGGTTCCGCGCTCGTCCACGCACACGCTCGCGGTACCGGGCATGGTCAGCGGGTTGAGCACCGCCAGCGGGATGCCGGCGTGGATGCCGCTGTAGAGGCCGCCGCTGAAGCACAGCGGGGTGATCGGGATACCGCGTGCGGCGCTCTCCCGGTCGGCCGCGGCCTGGGCGCCGGGCACGCCCGCGCAGTCGAGGGGGTTCTCGTTGCTCGCCTGGGCGGGCACGGTGAAAAGGGTGAATCCGGCCGCACAGCCCGCGGCGACGGCCATCAGGGATCGAGCAAATGTGGTCCTGGTCATAGCCGCATTGAAGCACTGGTGCCGGGTGCCACACACAATCGGTGGCGGCGTGTCGAGCCGGACTCAGCGGGCGACCGCCTCCAGCACGCAGTCCGGCGCGGCGGTGTGCACCGTGCGGGTGAGGGTGAAACCGCTGCGCGCGAGCAGTTCGCGGAACTGTGTCTCGGTGCGTTCGTGGCCGCCGTCGGTGTTCACCAGCATCTCCAGATCGATGAACTTGCCGGGATGCGGCCGGTCGTCCTCGGGCAGCACCAGTTCGATCACCAGCAGCGTCGTCGACCGGTTCATCGCGAGCCGGATGGTGCGCAGGATCTGTTCGGCCTGCTCGTCGGACCAGTCGTGCAGGATGTGTTTGAGCAGGTAGGCGTCGCCCCCGTCGGGCACCTTCTCGAAGAACGACCCGGCCTCCACCGCGCATCGCTGCGACAGCCCGGCCGCCTCGAGTTCGGCGGCCAGGTCGTCGACCACGGTCGGCAGGTCGAACACGATGCCGCGCGCCGCCGGATGCCTGCCGAGGATCTCGGTGAGCAGCCCGCCCTGCCCGCCGCCGACATCGACGAGCGTGCCGAACCGGCCGAAATCGTAGGCGGCCAGCAGCGGTTCGGTCGACAGGGTGCCGATGCTGGTCATCGCCCGGTCGAACAGTTCGCCGACATCGCGATGGGTGGCCGCGTACTCGAAGAAACTCGACCCGTCGATGGCCGGGCCGACGGCCTCGCCGGTGCGCACCGCGTCGGTGAGATGCGACCAGTGACTGCGATGGAACGTCGAACCGAAGAACTTCGACACATCGCGCAGGGTCACCGGGGCATCGCTGCGCAGCGTGTCACCCATGCGGGTGAGCGCGTAGGAACCGTCGCGGCGTTGCGCGAACACGCCGTAGCTCACCAGCAGGCGCATCAGCCTGCGCAGTCCTTCCTCGTCGGCCTCGACCGCCCGTGCCAGCTGGGCCGCCGTGCGCGGACCGCCCGCCAACTCGTCGGCGATCCCGAGCTCGGCGGCCGTGCTGATCGCCTGCGAGAGGAATCCGGCGATCTGTAGTTCCAGCAGCGCGATATGGCCCGGAACCAGGTTCCGGTACAGGCTCCCGAGTGCGGCGCGCACCCGATCGATCGCGCGGAGCACGGGGAGCGGGGGAAGCTTCTGCGGTGCGGTGGACGTCATGACGACTCCGTATCGGCCGGTTGACCTGCGCGTATGGACTGAGGGTACGGGACCGCGGGTGATGCGGGCAGCCCTCACACGCCGTGCGGGGCGGGTTCGGTGGGTCAGGTCGGGGTGGCCAGCGCGAACGGCAGCACCGCCTCGGCGCCGCTGGTGCGCAGGGCGTGCGCGGCCACCGTCATCGTCCAGCCGGTGTCGGTGAGCGTGTCCACCAGCAGGATCGGGCCCGCGACCCCGGACAGATCGGGGACCTCCCAGTAGTCGAACAGCCCGGCCACCCGGTGCGCCGAATTCGCCGCCGACACCGGTGGTCGGTCCGGGCGGGCGCGTAGGGTGCCGAGGTCGTCGAGCCTGCCGACCTGCGCCAGCCGCGCGGCCAGGCTCGCGGTGAGCTGCGGATGCCCCGGCGACTCCAGGGCGAGCACCGAGGTCGGACGGGTGGTCCAGGTCCAGTCGCGCAGCACGGCGACGCAGGCGTCGAACACCGCGTCGGGCACCGGTGCGTCCGGTCCGTCGAGCAGCGTGCGCAGCCGCCTGCCCCAGCCGAGATCGGTGAGCCTGCCGAGCACCCGCCCGGTCTCGGCGCCTGCGGTGATCTTGCCCGAGAGCGGGACGCCCAGCTTGGCCATTCCGGTGGGCCACTGCTTGCGCGGGGCGAGGTCGAGGCCGGGACGGTCCAGCCGGGCCCTGGTCGCCGCGACGGCGGCCTCGTCGACGGTGGTGTCGGCCCGGGTGCCGGTGCAGTTGTCGCAGCGCCCGCAGCCGGGAGTGGTGGCGTCGAGGGCGGCCAAGCCGGGGTCGTCGAGCTGGCGGCGCAGGAAGGTCATCCGGCAGGTCGTGGTCGACTGGTAGTCGATCATCGCCTGCTGTTCGCTGTCGCGCGCGGCGGCGAGCCGTTCGTAGCGTTCGGTGTCGTAGGTCCACTCCTGGCCGGTGGACAGCCAGCCACCGCGCACCCGGCGCACCGCCCCGTCCACGTCGAGCACCTTCAGCACCATCTCGAGCCGCGAGCGGTTCAGTTCCACCAGCGGTTCCAGCGCCACCGTCGACAGCGGCCGGTCCTGGTCGAGCGCGGCGAGCACCGCGCGCACGATGTGCTCGCGCGGGAAGGCGACCGAGGCGAAGTAGCTCCAGATCCGGGCGTCCTCGGGGCCGGGCAGCAACACCACCTCGGCCCGCTCGGTGCCGCGCCCGGCACGACCCACCTGCTGGTAGTACGCGATGGGGGAGGACGGCGCGCCCACGTGCACCACGAACCCGAGATCAGGTTTGTCGAAGCCCATACCCAGTGCCGAGGTGGCGATCAGGGCCTTGACCTCGTTGTTCAGCAGCGCGGCTTCGAGCGCCTCGCGTTCGGCCGGGTCGGTCTGGCCGGTGTAGGCGGCCACGGTGTGGCCGTGCGAGGTGAGCACGTCGGCCAGATCATGTGCGGCGGCGACGGTGAGGCAGTAGATGATGCCCGAACCCGGCAGCCGGTGCAGCTGTTCGCCGAGCCATGCCGTGCGCTGCACCGCGTCGTCGAAACGCACCACCGACAGGTGCAGCGACTCGCGGTCCAGGGTGCCGCGCAGTACCAGCGTCTCGGTGCCGATCTGCCCGGCCACATCGGTGACGACCCGGTCGTTGGCGGTGGCGGTGGTCGCCAGCACCGGAACATCCGAACCCAGATCCGCGATGAGGGTGCGAATGCGGCGGTAGTCAGGCCGGAAATCGTGGCCCCAGTCCGAGACGCAGTGCGCCTCGTCGATCACCACGAGCCCGGCGTCGGCGGCCAGCCGGGGCAGCACCTGGTCGCGGAAATCCGGGTTGTTCAGCCGCTCCGGACTCACCAGCAGCACGTCGACACCGCCCTCGGCCACCCGCTGATGGATCTCGTCCCACTCGGTGACATTGCCCGAGTTGATGGTGGCCGCCACCACCCCCGCCCGTTCGGCGGCGGCCACCTGGTTGCGCATGAGCGCGAGCAACGGCGAGACGATCACCGTCGGCCCGCGCCCGGCACCGCGCAGCAGCTTGGCGGCGATGAAATACACCGCCGACTTGCCCCATCCCGTGCGCTGCACGACCAAGGCCCGCCGCCGCTGCACCACCAGCGCCTCGATGGCGGTCCACTGGTCCTCGCGCAGCCGGGCATCCGGACCGGCCAGTTCACGCACCAGTTCCTCGGCCCGTTCCCGCAGGTCAGGAGCCATCAGGTCGAGCACGTCACTGCCAGCCGCTGAGGTCATGTCC
The DNA here is from genome assembly GCF_053602435.1 of Nocardia sp. NPDC004415. Lineage (NCBI taxonomy): Bacteria > Bacillati > Actinomycetota > Actinomycetes > Mycobacteriales > Nocardiaceae > Nocardia > Nocardia sp. NPDC004415. The sequence goes on along the minus strand of NZ_JBSGDP010000002.1, from coordinate 199,930 downwards.
CCATACTGCCCGACCCCACCGACAGCTAGCCCTTGACGCAGAGCACCTGCCGCAGCGTGGCCACCACGTCCACCAGGTCGGCCTGCGCGGCGATCACCTCGTCGATGTCCTTGTACGCGGCCGGGATCTCGTCGACCACGCCCGCGTCCTTGCGCGACTCCACACCCTCGGTCTGGGCCACCAGATCCGCGACGGTGAACTGCTTCTTCGCCGCGGTCCGGCTCATCCGCCGACCCGCACCGTGCGAGGCCGACTGGAACGAGGCCGGATTCCCCTTACCGCGCACCACGTAGGACCGCGTGCCCATCGAGCCCGGGATCAGCGCCAGATCGCCCGCGCCCGCGCGCACGGCACCCTTGCGGGTCACCAGCATCGGCACCCCGTCGATGATCTCCTCGGCCACATAGTTGTGATGGCAGCTGATCGGCTCGTCGAAGCCCACCGTCCGCGCACCGAACTCCTCGCGCACCGCCCGGCACACCAGCGACAGCATCACCGCGCGATTGCGCGCCGCGTAGTCCTGGGCCCAGGTGAGGTCGCGCCGGTAGGCCGCCATCTCCGGGGTCCCCGCCAGGAACACGGCCAGATCCCGATCCGGCAGCGACCCGTTGTGCGGCAGCTTCCGCGCGATCGCCATGTGCCGCTCGGCCAGTTCCTTGCCGATGTTGCGCGAGCCGGAGTGCAGCAGAATCCACACCGCGTCGTCCTGGTCGAGGCAGACCTCGATGAAGTGGTTGCCGCCGCCGAGCGAGCCGATCTGCTTGTGCGCCTTGGACTCCAGCGAGGACACCCCGGGATGCAGGTCGCCGAAGGACCGCCAGAACTGCTCCCAACCCTTGGTCCGCGCCGAGTGCCCGTGCGAGCCCGCGTGCAGCGCGGTGACGTCGACCGCGTTCTTGTGCGCGTTGAAGCCGACCGGTACGGCCCGCTCGATCCGGCTGCGCAGCGAGCGCAGGTCGTCGGGCAGATCGGCCGCGGTGAGGTCGGTCTTCACGCTCTCCATCCCGCACCCGATGTCGACGCCGACCGCCGCGGGCGCCACCGCGTCGCGCATCGCGATGACCGACCCCACCGTCGCGCCTTTACCCAGGTGCACATCGGGCATCACGCGCAGTCCGTGTACCCATTCCAGCGCGGCGATGTTCCGCAGCTGGCGCAGGGCGGCCTGCTCGATCTCGTGCTCCTCTGCCCACATGAGCGTCTGCGCCCTGGTACCGCGCAGCTCGACGGGAAACATGGTTCGGTCCTTTCTTCGATGTATCGACGACGGTAGGCGCACGGGGTCGGCACCCGCATCCGAATTTCCGCGCCCCGAGAGTTCTAGTGCCGTGCTGTTCGACTGTGGGAGAACGATTTTCGAGGTGTTGGCGGGTGTCGGCAGCGCTGTGTGCCCGGCGGGTCAGTCCGTCGGCAGCGCGGCGGCGATCCGGGCGCGGTCGGGAATCGACGCGCTGGCGCCGAGCACGGTGGTCGCCAGCGCACCCGCGGTGTTTGCCCAGTTCAGTGCGGTGTGCGGGCCGCTGGTCCAGGTGGCGGCGAGCGCGCCGGTGAACGCGTCTCCGGCGCCGGTGGTGTCGACCGCGTCGACCGTCCTGCCCGCCACCGACAGCTGCGTCCCGTCGGCGCCCCGATAGGTCGCGCCGTCCGCGCCGAGGGTGCGTACCACGTGTGCGACGCCCGCCAGCTCCGCCGAATACCGCTCGTACTCGAGGGAATTCACGATCGCGACATCCACGTCCGCCCACAGCCCGGCGGGTAGCGGTGCGACCGGCGACGGGTTGAGCACCACGACGGTGCCCGCGGCGGCCGCGTGGCGGGCGGCGGTGACGACGGTGTCGAGCGGGATCTCGAGCTGACACAGCAGGATGTCGGCCGCGGCGATCGCGGCGAGCTCGGCCTCGGACAACTCGGTCACGTGGCCGTTCGCGCCCGCCACGACGATGATGCTGTTCTCGCCGGACCCGTCCACCACGATCGAGGCGACGCCACTTGGGCCCTCGACCCGGCGCACCAGGGCCGTGTCGACGCCCGCCTCGCGCAGTGTCGCCCGCAGCTCGTCGGCGAACGCGTCGTCGCCGAGCGCGCCGAGGAACCGCACCCGCGCACCCGAGCGGGCGGCGGCGATCGCCTGGTTGGCGCCCTTGCCGCCGGGCACCGTCGCGAATCCGGACCCGAGCACGGTCTCACCCGGCGCGGGCCGCCGCGGCGTGCTGGTCACCAGATCCATATTGATGCTGCCGAGGACGACGACGTCGGGGCTGTCCATGAGGCCAACCTAGGACACCATCGCGCCGCGGGTGGCGACCCTGTGGATAACTCGGTCCCGCCGCCGGTCGGAGCCGCTTTACGGTGTCCGGGTCGCGTCGAACGGGCGAGCCGGACTGCGTAGGCTGATACCCATGACGGTAGAAGTGACCCCCGAGCTCGACATCCGCGCAGCGGTGCACGACGCCGCCCGCAGGGCTCGTGTCGCGTCCCGTGTGCTGGCTCAGCTGACCACGGCGCAGAAGAACGAGGCCCTGCACGCGGCGGCCGACGCCCTGCTCGCCGCCGCCGACCGCGTCCTCGCGGCCAATGCCGCCGACATCGCGACGGCCAAGGCGGCGGGCACCGAGGAGAACCTGCTCGACCGGCTGCGGCTCACCACGGCGCGCATCGACGGCATCGCCTCCGGCCTGCGCCAGGTGGCGGGCCTGCCCGACCCGGTCGGCGTCGTGGTGCGCGGCTCCACGCTGCCCAACGGCCTGGAGATCCGCCAGACCCGGGTGCCGCTCGGCGTGGTCGGCATGGTCTACGAGGCCCGCCCCAATGTCACCGTCGACGCCTTCGGCCTGGCCCTCAAGTCGGGCAACGCGGCGCTGCTGCGCGGCTCGTCCTCGGCGGCGCAGTCCAACGCCACCCTCGTCGAGGTGCTGCGCGAAGCGCTTGTCGCCCAGAGCCTTCCGGCCGACGCGGTGCAGCTGCTGCCCAGCCACGACCGTTCCAGCGTCACCCACCTGATCCAGGCCCGCGGCCTGGTCGACGTGGTGATCCCGCGCGGTGGCGCCGGCCTGATCAACGCGGTCGTGCGCGACGCGCAGGTGCCCACCATCGAGACCGGCACCGGCAACTGCCACGTCTACGTGCACTCCGCCGCCGATCTGGACATGGCCGAGGCGATCCTGCTCAACGCCAAGACCCGCCGTCCCAGTGTCTGCAACGCCGCCGAGACGGTGCTCATCGACGCCGCCGTCGCCGAGACGGCCGTCCCGCGCCTGAGCAAGGCACTCGAGGCCGCGGGTGTCACCATCCACGGCGACCTGCCCGGCCAGGTGCCCGCCACCGACGCCGACTGGGGCGAGGAGTACCTCACCCTCGACATCGCGCTGAAGGTCGTCGACGGCATCGACGCCGCGGTCGACCACATCAACACCTGGGGCACCGGCCACACCGAGGCCATCGTCACCGCCGACCTGGCCGCCGCGCGCGAGTTCACCGCCCGCGTCGACGCCGCCGCGGTGATGGTGAACGCGTCCACCGCCTTCACCGACGGCGAGCAGTTCGGTTTCGGTGCCGAGATCGGCATCTCCACCCAGAAGCTGCACGCCCGCGGCCCGATGGCACTGCCCGAACTCACCTCCACCAAGTGGATCGTGTGGGGCGACGGCCAGACTCGGCCGGTGTGATCGTGGCACTGGTAGAGGAACCGATCTTCGCGTCGGTCGAGGAGGTCGTCGAGCGGCTCGCCGCCACCGGCTATCTGGCCGACAAGGCCACCGCCACCTCGGTCTTCCTGGCCGACCGGCTGGGCAAACCGCTGCTCATCGAGGGCCCGGCCGGTGTCGGCAAGACCGAGCTGTCGCGCGCGGTGGCCCAGGTCGCCGGGGCCGAGCTGGTCCGCTTGCAGTGCTACGAGGGCGTCGACGAGGCCCGCGCGCTCTACGAGTGGAACCACGCCAAGCAGATCCTGCGAATCCAGGCCTCCAGCGAGAACGACTGGGCCGAGACCAAGGCCGATGTCTTCACCGAGGAGTTCCTGCTCTCGCGCCCACTGCTCACCGCGATCCGGCGCACCGACCCGACGGTGCTGCTGATCGACGAGACCGACAAGGCCGACGTCGAGATCGAGGGCCTGCTGCTCGAGGTGCTCAGCGATTTCGCGGTGACCGTGCCGGAACTGGGCACCATCACCGCCACCCGCAAGCCCTTCGTGGTGCTCACCTCCAATGCCACCAGGGAACTGTCCGAGGCGCTCAAGCGGCGCTGCCTGTATCTGCACCTGGACTTCCCCGACGAGGAGCTGGAACGGCGCATCCTGGCCAGCCGGGTGCCCGAGCTCTCGGCCTCCGTGGCCGAGCAGCTGGTGCGGATCGTGCACGTGCTGCGCGGGATGCAGCTCAAGAAGCTGCCCTCGGTGGCCGAGTCCATCGACTGGGGCAACACCCTGCTCGCGCTGGGCGCCGAGGACCTCGACGACGCCACCGTGCGGGCCACCCTCGGTGTGGTGCTCAAGCATCGCAGCGACCACCAGCGCGCCCTGGCCGAGTTGAAGCTGGCCTGAGCATGACAGCGCCCGCGCCGCACGGACTCGGCGGCCACGTCGCCGGTTTCGTCGCGGCGTTGCGGGCCCGCGGTGTGCCCGTCGGCCCGTCGGAGACCATCGACGCGGGCCGGGTGCTGACCGTGCTCGACCTGCTCGATCGTGAGGCCGTGCGCGAGGGCCTGGCCTGCGCGGTCCTGCGCAGGCCCACCCACCGCGCCACCTTCGACAGCCTGTTCGACCTGTGGTTCCCGGTCGCGGTGGGTGAGCGCGGCGGCGAGATCACCGATCTGCCGCGCACCCCCGAAGGCGAGATCGACTTGGCGGCCCTGCGCGAGCAGCTCGCCGAACTCCTGGCCGAGGAGAACCCCGGCGACCGGCTCGAGCAGCTGGCCGGCCAGGTGGTCGAGCAACTGGGGCAGTACCAGTCGGCCCGCGGCCCCTCGTTCTCGGCCTATCAGGCGATGAAAGACCTCGCGCCGCAGACCTTGCTGGCGCGCGTGCTCGCCGGGCTCGCGCTCCCGCCGGACGCGAGCGCCCGCGACACCGAGGTCGCCCGCCGCATCGCCAGGGAACGCATCGACCGGTTCCGGGCGAGCGTGCAGTCCGAGACCAACCGCCGCGCGGCCGAACAGATCGGCCGCGACCGGGTCGCGACCTACGGCGTCGCCCGCCAGGCCGAGGACGCCGATTTCCTGCGTGCCTCCGAACGTGAACTCACCGAGCTGAAGCGCGGCACCCAGCGCCTGGCGCGAATCCTGGCCTCCCGGCTGGCGGTGCGGCGCAAGCATTCCCGCCGTGGCGAGATCGACCTGCGCAAGACCCTGCGCGCGTCGATGTCCACCGGCGGCGTCCCGATCGACCTGGTGAACCGCAAGCCCCGCCCCGGCCGCCCGGAACTGGTGCTGCTGTGCGACATCTCGGGCTCGGTGGCCGGGTTCAGCAATTTCACGCTGCTGCTGGTGAGCGCCCTGCGCGAACAGTTCTCCCGGGTGCGGATCTTCGCCTTCGTCGACCGCACCGACGAGGTCACCGGCTACTTCGACCCGCACGCGGGCCTCGACGACGTCCTCACCAGGATCTTCACCGAGTCGCGGATCATCGACGCCGACGGGCACTCCGACTACGGCCAGGCCCTGACCAGCTTCGCCGACAACTTCGCCGACGCCGTCAGCAGCCGCAGCTCACTGCTGGTCCTAGGCGACGGCCGCACCAACTACCGCAACCCGCGCCTGGACACCCTGCGTGAGCTGGCCGGCACCGCCCGGCACGCGCACTGGCTCAACCCGGAGCCGAAAAACCTGTGGGGTACCGGTGATTCGGCCGCCCAGGAATACGGCACCGTGATCGAGATGCACGAATGCCGCTCGGCCCGGCAACTGACCGAGGTCGTCTCCCGACTGCTACCCGTGTGAAGGAGCTGTGGTGGATCCGCTGACCTACTGCCTGGCCAAACCCGGTGCCTGGGAAGACGAACCGTGGGAGGGCGATGTCGTCGCCAAGGTCGGCGACAAGATCTTCGCCTTCCTCGGCGCGGGCACCGCGATCGGCCTCAAATGCGGCCGCGACCGGGCCGAAGCCGACGAACTCGTGTACGTCTATCCCGACGACGTGAGCGCCTCGGCCTACATCGGCCGCTGCGGCTGGAACAGCATCCGCCTCGGTGGCGCGGTCCCCGACGACGAACTACGCGAACTCATCGACGCCTCCTACGACGCGATCGTCGCCAAACTCCCGAAGACCAAGCGCCCGAAGGCGTGACGGATTTCAGCGGACGTTAAGCCACTTACAGGGTGCCGGTACCAGGATCGCGCACATGCTGGCAGGGGCGTCGCGCGACGACGAGCGAGCCGATCGACGCGGATCGGCCAACAAGGGTGACCTAGCGGTGTCGTGGGTGCGGTCCACCCGGTGACCGATCCGCACGCCGAACACAGCGCCGCCGAACCGGCACGCGAGACGCAACCCGAACACCCCCTCGCCCCCACCCCACCCGGCGATCTAGTCCTGGCTGAACGACCTCGTCCCGCATCAGGGCCAGGGCCGGGGATTGCGTCGGCGCTCGAACGGGGTGCGGGCGCTCGGGCTGCTCGGAGGTTGGCGGTGGTCGCGGCTGCCCGGCTCATCGATGCCCCTGCGGCCGCGGAGGAGCAGTTGCGGCGGGCGTTGGTGGTCGGCGCGGGTGAGCTGGTCGGGCGTGAGCTGGCGCAGTTGCGTACTCAGCTGGTGACCGCGGTGGCGGCGCAGCCGGACCGGGATCGCGATGTCGCCCGTGCCGCGGCTGCGGCGGCGGCCTGCTGGCAGCCGATCTCGCGGGCGGACGCGGCACATCTGTGGCTGGTGGCCGGGCGGGCATGGCGCCGGGCGGGCAGGCACGGGGAGGCGGTGACGGCGTTCGATCGCGCCCTGCTCGCAGGCCCGCTGCATTATCCGCCCGGCGAGCTGTCACTGGCGCGCGCCGAGTTCGCCGAGTCGCTGATCCGGTTGCGCCGCTACCGCCAGGCCGCCTGGCAGTTCACCGAGGCCGCCCGCCTGCTCTCCGGCGCTCCCGCCGACCGGCACCGCCATGCCGACCTGGTGTGGTCGGCGGCGGTGGCGCGCGAATGCTGCGGGCAGGAGTCGCTGGCGCTGGGGCTCTATCTGCGCGCGGCCGGTCTGTGGGGTGAGCAGGGCCGGATCGTGCCGCGCGCGCGATGCCTGCGCGCGGCCGCCTGGCTGCAGCTGCGCGGGCCGCACGGGTACGTCCGCGGGCCGTGGTGGGTCACCATCGACGTGCTGCTGGCCGAACTCGGCCGCCTGGTGGCCGAGAACCCGGCCGTGCACGTCGCCGAGGAGCTCGACCGCACCCGCGCCCAGTTCGCCCAGATGTGCGCCCAGGCGTCGGGCCTGGGATGACCCGCACGCGGTGGCCGGGCACTCCGGTCCGCCCCGCGGGCTCCCACCCCGTTAAGCTCGGACCTCATGCACGAAACAGCTCGGCCGCGCCGCAAGCTCGGCGTCATGGGCGGCACCTTCGACCCGATCCACCACGGCCACCTGGTCGCGGCGAGCGAGGTCGCGAACCGGTTCGAGCTCGACGAGGTGATCTTCGTCCCCACCGGACAGCCGTGGCAGAAGGCGAACAAGCAGGTCAGCCCCGCCGAGGACCGCTATCTGATGACGGTTATCGCCACCGCGTCCAACCCCCGGTTCTCGGTCAGCCGGGCCGATATCGAACGCAACAAGGTCACCTACACGGTGGACACCCTGCGGGAGATGCAGAGCGCCCATCCCGACGACGAGCTGTACTTCATCACCGGTGCGGACGCGCTGGCCAACATCCTGACATGGCAGGATTGGACCGAACTGTTCGAACTGGCGAAGTTCGTCGGGGTGAGCCGTCCGGGGTACGAGCTGAACACCGACCATCTCGAGGAGCATCTGCGGGACCTTCCCGCCGACGCCGTCACGATGATCGAGGTCCCCGCGCTGGCCATCTCGTCGAGCGAATGCCGCCGCCGCGCCGCGGAGGGTCGGCCGGTCTGGTACCTCGTCCCCGACGGCGTGGTGCAGTACATATCGAAGCGGCACCTGTATGGGCCCGCAGGAACGGAAGGTAGCTGACGTTGAGCGAGACGAGCGTGGTTCTGGTCTGTCAGGGGGAGCCGGCATGAGCGCTTCCGCCGAATCGATCGAGATGGCCAAGGTCGCCGCGCTGGCGGCCGACGACAAGCTCGCCACCGATGTCGTCGTGCTCGACGTCTCCGAGCAGCTGGTGATCACCGACTGCTTCGTGATCGCGTCGGCGCCCAACGAGCGCCAGGTCAACGCGATCGTCGACAACGTCGAGGAGAAGCTGCGCGAGGCCGGGCACAAGCCGGTCCGTCGCGAGGGCACCCGCGAGGGCCGCTGGGCGCTGCTCGACTACGTCGACATCGTGGTGCACATCCAGCACAACGACGAGCGCAATTTCTATGCGCTGGAACGCCTCTGGCGTGACTGCCCGGCGGTGCCGGTGGATGGCATCGAGACCCCCGCCACCCCGGCGGCCGACGACGACGCACAGGTAGAGGGTTACACCGAGTGAGCAAGTACGCCCATGTGCGCACGCTGATCCTGCTGCGGCACGGGCAGACCGAATGGAACGCCGCGGACCGGATGCAGGGCCAGATCGACACCGATCTCACCGAGCTGGGCAGGCAGCAGGCCAAAGAGGCTGCCCGCGAACTGGTTTCGCGCAATGCCATCGCGATCCACGCCTCCGATCTGCGTCGCGCCAAGGACACCGCCCAGGCGCTCGGTGACATCAGCGACCTGCCGGTCGTCACCGATCAGCGGCTGCGTGAGACCAACCTGGGTGACTGGGAGGGGCTGACCCATCTCGAGGTCGACGCCGACTACCCCGGCGCGCGCGTGCAGTGGCGGCTCGACGCCACCTACACACCGCCCGGTGGGGAGAGCAAACTCGAGGTCGGCGCGCGGTCGCTGCCGGTGGTGCGCGAACTGTACAACGAGCGGCAGGATTGGCCCGGCCGGACTATCATCCTGGTTGCGCACGGCGGGCTGATCGCTGCCCTCACGGCCGCGTTGCTGGAACTGCCGCCCGGCAGCTGGCCCGCTCTGGGCGGGCTGGCCAATACGAGCTGGGTGCAGCTGTCCAGCCACGGCCCTGACATCGACCGACCCGGCTGGCGACTCGATGTTTGGAACGCAGCGGCGAAGGTAGCTCCCGATGTCCTCTGAAGAGCCCGATCGATCGGTACCGGACGAACTGTTCCAGCAGGTGACGGCCAAGCCCGGACGGCAACTGCCGGACGCGCTGTTCGGCCCGGCGCCCGCTCGCACCCCGCGCGCCGAGCGTGAGGAGCCGATCCGTTCGGTACCGGACGAACTCTTCAAGCAGGTCACCGCACGTACCGCGCGCTCGCTGCCCGACGCGTTGTTCGGTCCGATGCCGGCCCCGGCGGTCGCCGAACCGGAGCAGGCCGAACAGGCGCGAGCTGCCGAGTCCGCTTCCGGGGCGAGCGATTCCGCGACGGCGATCGAGTCGGCGGAGACCGACGGCGCGGTTGCCGCGGATTCCGCTGTCCAGGAACCGGATACCGCACCGGACACCGACACGGTGAACTCCGGTGCATCCGTGGACGGTACCGGCGCCGACCTGGAGACCGGTGCCGCACAGCCCGATATCCGGTCGGCGATCGACTCCGAGACCACCGGCGCTGATATCGACTCCGCCACAGCGGCTTCCGAAGACGTCGCGACAGAACTCGTCGCCGCTGACCTTCCGGAACTCGCGACGTCGACGGGTGCTGTCGCATCGGCCGCCGGTTCGGTGGAGGCGGACCAGGCCGAATCGGCAGGTGTCGGATCGGCGGCTTCCGAGGGTGCCGCCACGGTCGATGCCGCCGATGTCGTGCCCACCGCCGTCGAGCGTGAAGCCGCTGCCGCGGGTGGTTCGGGGGGTCCCGGTGTCACCGGGTCCGAGCCCGCTGCTGTCGACGTTTCTTCGGGCATCGAGCAGCAGGTGGACGCCGGTGAGAACGTGCTCGCCGGTGCTCCGGCGACGGTGATCGCGGCGGCCGGCGAAGCGGAGTCCGCATCGGTCGATGGCGTCGCCGACGAAATCGCTTCCGAGACGGGCGAATCCGTAGCGGCGCAACCGGCAGCTCTCGAGAATTCGGTGGCAACCTCGTCGGCCGAGACCACCGTTGTGTCGAAAACTGTTGTAGCGCAGGGTGAACCCGCCGCTGCCGTGCCGGACGGTGTGCTGGCCGAATCCGAGGCCGCCGAGCTGCCGGTCGCGCAGGCGTCGCCGCGTCCGGTGCTGCTCGTGATCGCCGATTCGCTGGCCTACTACGGACCGAAGGGCGGCCTGCCCGCCGACGATCCGCGGATCTGGCCGAATCTGGTCGCGGCCGAACTGGACTGGGATGTCGAACTGATCGCCCGGATCGGCTGGACCTGCCGCGATGCCTACTGGGCGCTGATCGGTGACCCGCGGGTGTGGGCGGCGGTGCCACGCGCGGGTGCGGTCGTGTTCGCCGTCGGCGGCATGGACACGCTGCCCTCGCCGCTGCCGACCGCGTTGCGCGAACTGATCCGCTACATCCGCCCGCCGCGTCTGCGTCGCGGGGTGCGGTCCACCTACAACTGGCTGCAGCCCAAGCTGTCGAAGCTCGGCCGTCCGGTGGCGCTGCCGCCGAAGGTGAGCGTCGACTACCTTGAGCAGTCGCGTGAAGCACTGGCGCAGTTGCGACCTGATCTGCCCGTGGTCGCGGTCTTGCCGTCGGTGCACAAGTGCGACGCCTACGGACGCGTGCACCGGGGCAGGGCCAAGGCCGTCAAGGCTCTTCAGGCCTGGTCGGGTCGCACCTCGGTGCCGCTGGTCGACCTCGGCGAAGCCGTGCGCGAGGACATCGAGTCGGGCTCGGCGAACCCGGACGGCATCCACTGGGGCTGGGCCGGGCACACCGCCGTGGCGACCGCGATGACCAAGGCGCTGCAGGAGGTCCGGTAGTCCGTGACCGTTGTGGTGGTCACCGATTCGGCGGCCGGCCTGTCCGCCGACGTCGTCGCCGAACTCGGTATCGAAGTGGTGCCGTTGCATGTCCTCGTCGGCGAACGCGAGATCCGCGAAGGTGTCGACCCGGTCGACATCGACTATGGAGCCGACTCCGTCAGCACCTCGGCCGCGTCGCCGGGTGAGTTGCGCGCCGCCTACGAGCGCGCGCTGCACCACAGTGACGGCGACGGTGTGGTGGCGGTGCACCTGTCGCGCATGCTGTCGGCGACCTGGGAATCCGGCCGGCAAGCCGTGCGGGATATGGGGGCCGAAGACCGTGTGCGCCTGGTGGATTCGCTCGGCGCGGGCCTGGCCACCGGGCTGCCGGTGCTGGCGGCCGCGCGGCGCGCACGGGCAGGCGAGGCGCTGGACGCGGTCTACGAACGGGCGGTGGCCGCCGCGGCTCGTGCCCGCACGTTCATCCTGGTCAACCGCACCGAACAACTGCGCAAAGGCGGCAGGCTGAGCAGCGCGGCCGCCTTCTTCGGCAGCGAACTGGTGACCAAACCGCTGCTGCAACTGGTCGAGGGCAAGCTGGAACTGCGCGAGAAGGTCAGGACCCGGTCGCGCGCGTACGCCAAACTGGTCGCGGCCGTGCTCGAGGCGGCGGGCAGTGACGGTGCAGCCCTCGGCATCCAGCATCTGGGCGCGCCCGATGCCGCCGAGAACATCGCCGCGCAGCTGCGCGAGCAGGCGCCGGAGCTGGCCGAACTCTACGTCGCCGAATTCGGGCCGACCCTCGGCGTGCATCTCGGGGTCGGGGCGCTCGGTGTGGTGGTCCTGCCCGGCGGCTGTTCCTGAACCGTTCCGGTGCCGGATCCGGGCGCGCCGCAGCGGACCGGCCCCGCGGTGCCGTGTGGTGAGCACGCCGGGCTCTACGATGCCCCGGTGACCGCATTCGACGACTTCGACTATCTCGACACCGCGAACCTGCCGCCGCGCAGGCAACACATCCTCGCCGTGATCCGGGATTCGGTGCTCGCCCACGGCTACCCGCCCAGCGCCAGGGAGATCGCCGACGCGGTGGGCCTGCGGTCCACCTCCACGGTCGCCAAGCATCTGAAAGCGTTGGAGGAGGACGGTTTCCTGCGCCGCAGCGCATCCCTTACGCGCCCCATCGATGTCCGGCTGTTCCTGCGCACCGCGCCCGGTGCGAGCTCCGAGGCGTCGGTGACCGTGCCCGTCGTCGGCGATATCGCTGCCGGCACCCCGATCCTGGCCGAACAGCACGCCGACGACGTCCTCACCCTGCCCCGGGAACTGGTCGGCCGCGGTGAGGTTTTCGGTCTGCGCGTGCGCGGCGACTCGATGATCGACGCCGCCATCTGCGACGGTGATCTGGTGGTCGTCCGCAGGCAGCAGGAGGCGAACTCCGGCGACATCGTCGCCGCCATGATCGGCGAGGAGGCCACCGTCAAGGTCTTCCGCCGCCGCAACGGGCACATCCACCTCGAACCCCGTAATCCCGCCTACTCCGTGATCGACGGCGACGAAGCCGTGATCCTCGGCCGTGTCGTCTCGGTGATGCGCAGCATCTGACACCCTCACCCCACGCCGAACCAGTCCAGCGACTGCCCGTGCGGGCCCGCGTAGGCCAGTGGCACCTCGTCGAGCGCCACCACCAGCCGCGCGGCGCCCGAATCCCGCTCGGGCAGTTGCCCGGTGAGCCAGGGCAGTACAGCGGAGCCTTCCTGGGAGATCCAGTGACACGGCAGCGCCCGCACCGTCGACCGGAACTCCGCCCTGGCTGCCGGTGACAGGTAGGTGAGGACCGCACTGTGGAAGACGACCACCGTGCTGTCCCGGGGTGCCGCGGCGACCAGTCCGGTGACCTTCTCGACCAGGTCGCCGGCGATGACCTCCGGCGGGTCCGCCGCCGCGATCGCGCAGGCCGCCCGCAGCCGCGACACCCGGTCCTCCTGACCGGGCCAGACCAGGGCTGCCAGCCAGTCGCGGTCCCGGCTGTCGGCGGCGTCGAGGGGATTCAGGTCCACGCCCGCGCGATACACGACCCGTGGCAGCCGGGTCGGGATCGGTGCCGGCCCAGTAGTGGTGCAGGACAACACCACCGGCGAAGGGCCCCCCTCGGGGTCGACGCCCGTGTGCCCGTACCGGTAGCTGAACCGATCGGGATAGAGACAGAGCCCGGCCGAGGCGCCCACCTCGATGAGCGACAGCGGCTCCGGTAGCGCCGCCAGCACCGGAAGTAGGGATGCCGCGCGACCGGCTTCGTTGGTCTGCGTGCGACGCGTCAGTGCCGTCCGCGCGATCGCGGGCCAGTTCGCGTGAAATTGCTCGCGGAATTCCTGGTAGCGCTCGGCATTCGCGCCGTTCACCCGTGCCGCGGCCAGGATCAGATTCGGTTGCTGTCTGTCCGGAGGCAAGGCGGCGATCAGTGCCAGGGTGTCCGGGTCGGCGGCGATGTCGAGCGCTCGCCGGTGATAGAGCGGGGAATTGCCGCGTGCCTCGCGGAGCGCGAACTCGCGGAATCGCTGTGCGGGATGCATGTCTCCATCCGTACTGCCGAGTCGTCATGCGCGCACCGTATCCGTTCAAGCCGCGCCGAAAGCGTGGCCTGGGGCGTGGAACGCCAAGTTGTCCACAGGTTTCGAGTTATCCACAGGCCTAGTGAAACCCCAGGTCGCAGGCCGGGCCGGGAGATCATGCGGGCATACCGTCGGAGCCATGTCACGACACGAGGAACACGAGCGGGTACGGCAGCGGTTGGGCGGAATGGCGGTGCGGGAGTGGGCCGGTGGGCAGCCGCCGGATAGCGGCCCGGACGGCAGGAGTGGCGCGGGGACACGCGGGGAAGGGCGCTGGGACGACGAGGTCGCACCGGCGCCATCCGAGCCGGTGCGACTGCCGAGCTGGCTCGACGAGGGAACGTCCCGGCGCCGGAACCGGTTCGTACCGGAGCGGTTTCACGGCGCCAGGATGGATCCGGGTCGTCGCGGTGCGATGGCGCTGGGTGTGGTCGGTGTCCTCGCGGTGGTGGTCACCGGCGTGGTGATGATGCGGGATCAGCCGATTCCGCAGGCGGTCCCGCCGGTACCGGTGGTCCGTGCCGAGGCCGCGCCCGCGCGCCCCGAGACGGTCGCCGCGGTGGCCGCCCTGACGGACACCGGCGCGGGGCCGGGTGCCGAAGTGGTGGTCAGCGTCGTTGGCCTGGTCGAGCATGCCGGTCTGCACCGGTTGCCCGGTGGTTCCCGGGTCGCCGACGCCATCGAGATGGCGGGTGGGGTCCGCGATGGTGCCGACCTGTCCGGTCTGAATCTGGCCCAGCGCCTGTCCGACGGCGACCAGCTCGTCGTCGGCGCCACCGGTCCGCACTCGGATCCGCTCCGGGTCGGCAGCGCCATGATCAGTGCTTCCGGCGGAACCCCTGCCATCGGTCCCACCCCTGCGGGCGGCTCCGGTCCGAAGGCGACCGGTGGGGGCACGGGCAAGTCCGGTGGGGTCGACCTCAATACCGCCACCGAAGCGGAACTCGACGCTCTTCCCGGCGTCGGTCCGGTCACCGCGAAAGCCATCCTGGCCTGGCGCGCGGCCAACGGCCGCTTCACCGATATCGCCCAGCTGGGCGAGGTCGACGGTATCGGCCCCGCCCGCCTGGCGCGACTCCGCGAGCTGGTGAGGATATGACCGCGCATCGGCCGACAGGTCTCCGTGCCGGCGAAAACTCTCGTCGTCGTGCCGTGCCCGAAGGACATCCCTCGTGTCCTGCGAGGCTGCCTCCAGAACGCGACGCGGTACTTAGGGAGGAATCGACTGTCGGTGGTCCTCGGGAAACTGTCGGTGGTCCTGGAGAAGAACGGTCGACGCGCGGCTTCGGTGAAGTCGCACGGAGCCGGTCCAGCGCGATGTCGCGATGGCAATCGCGTGGGTTCGCTGCCTGCGCTGTCGGATCTCTCGGGTCCGGCAGCGAAGTGACTGCGGCTCAGAATGATTCTTCCTCGGGGTCTGGTCCTGCCCCGGCCGGGAGTCCAGGGATTCGTTCGACTGCTGCTCTCGGGGCCGGTCCGGATGGCTCTGCTCCTCGGCAGGGTTCACAGCTGCTCACCGGCGCCGGCGACGGCGACGAGACGCGAACCGGGTCGTTGACCGCGGTGTGGCCGCGGCGAATCGGCTCGTTCGCTCTGCCCGCCGAGGCGGAGCGGCCGGGTGAGGTGACGCTCAGGTGGTCATGGCCCGTCGGCGCGGTGTCGGGGTGACCGGGCCGTGCTCGACCGGGACGGGCGGGGAGGTGCGCCGTAGTCGGCGCTCGAGCATCGCGTGTGATCGCTTGCGCGGCAGGGGCGGACGTGTGCCGGCGGATGGCCGGAACGGCTATGTCGGGTCTTCCGGTGTGGTGCGCGGATGAAGGTGATGGGGGAGGAGATCGCCGCGGAGGACGAAGGGGAGCTGCCGGTTCTCGATATGCGGCTGGTACCTGCCGCGGTGGGGTGCTGGGTGGCGACGATCGTGGCGATCGGGGCCGGGTGGGTGGCCGGAGTGGTGATCTCGGTGGCCGCCGTGGTGGTGGCGATCGGGCTGTGGGTGGTGTTGCTGTGGGCGATCGCGCACCGGCGGGAACGGTGGCGGGTAGTGGCGGTGGCCGGGTTGGCGGCCGTGCTGCTGACCGCCGGCTTCGGGGCGGCGGGGGCGTGGCGGGAGCATCGGGTGCAGGCGCATCCGCTGCGGGACATGGTCGGGCGGTCGGTGAGTGTGGTGGCGGTGGTCACCGACGACGCGAAGCCGATGCGCGGCGGCGGATTCGGTGGGCAACGTCGGTGGATCGTGCACGCCGAACTGCGCGAATTCGGTGGCGGCGCGGGGTGGACGCGGGCAGGCGGCGCGGTCGTGGTGCTGGCGGGCGGGGGCGAGTGGGCCGAGCTGTCACCGGGGCAGACGGTGCGATTCCGGGCGCAGGTGAGTCGGCCGAATCGCGCCGATCTCACCATCGTGGCGCTGAACGCCTCGGCGGCGCCGCAACGGCTCGGCGATCCGCCGTGGTGGCAGCGCGTAGCGGCGGGGGTGCGCGCGGATCTGGTGGCGGCGGCCGCGCGGGCGCTGCCACCGGACGCCGCGGGACTGCTCCCGGCACTCGTCGTCGGGGACACCGTGGCGCTACCCGACCACGTCCGGGATTCGTTCGAAATCGCAGGGCTGCAACATTTGTGCGTGGTCAGTGGGGCGAATTTCACGATCCTGCTGACAGCGTTGCTGGCACTGACCCGGCTGCTCACCGCCGGGCCGCGGATCAGCGCTGTTGCCGCGGCCGGTGTCGTTGGAGTGTTCGTCGTCATCGCGCGGCCCGATCCGAGTGTGTTGCGTGCGGCCGCGATGGGGTCGGTGACCGTGCTGTCGCTGCTGACCGGACGGCGCAAACAGGCCCTGCCCGCGCTGTGTGGCGCGGTGATCGGATTGCTCGCGGTCGCACCGCAATTGGCGATGAGTGCGGGGTTCGCGCTGTCGGTGCTGGCCACGGCCGGGTTGATCCTGCTCGCGCCGAGCTGGGCCGACTGGTTGCGGGCGCGGGGATGGTGGCGCGCGCCCGCGGAGATCGTGGCGGTGGCCGCGGCGGCGTTCGTGGTCACTCTGCCGCTGATGGTGGCGCTGTCGGGCCGGGTGAGTCTGGTCGCGATCGTCGCGAACGCTCTCGTGGCACCGGTGGTGGGGCTGATCACGGTGATCGGGGCGGTGGGTGCCGTGGTGGCCTGCGTGTGGGGTGATGCCGCGGTCCGGGTGCTGTTGTGTGCGCGGCCACCGATGTGGTGGTTGCTCGAGGTGGCCGATCGGGCAGCCGCGGTTCCCGGTG
Organism: Nocardia sp. NPDC004415; assembly: GCF_053602435.1. Lineage (NCBI taxonomy): Bacteria > Bacillati > Actinomycetota > Actinomycetes > Mycobacteriales > Nocardiaceae > Nocardia > Nocardia sp. NPDC004415. The sequence continues at coordinate 183,067 of NZ_JBSGDP010000002.1, read as the reverse complement.
CGACCGTGACGGTGCGGTCGGGTAGCACCGGTGGTGTGATGGCTGCCGTGATCGTCGTCGTGGTGATCGCCGCCCTGCGGTGGTCGCGGACGCGGCGGCTGCTCGCGGTGGTCGCGCTCGGCGTCTCCATAGTGCTCGTGCCGCTGCGCCTGTGGACTCCCGGTTGGCCGCCGTCCGGCTGGTCACTGGCGATGTGCGATGTGGGTCAGGGTGACAGCCTGGCCCTCTCGGTCGGCCCCGGCGCCGCCGTGGTCATCGACACCGGCCCGGACCCCCGCCTCATCCGCCGATGCCTCGACCGCCTGCACATCACACGAATCCCCCTCCTCATCCTCACCCACCCCCACGCCGACCACATCGACGGCCTCCCCGGAGCCCTCCGCGGCCGCACCGTCGACGCCATCGCCACCGCCCCAGGCGAACTACCCACCACCCCACCACTCACCACCCCACCACCCCCGCCCGTTCCGACCCGCGCCCCACTCACGCCCGCCGCCCCACTCGCGCCGGCGGTGCCGATCGCGCCGACGGTGCCGATCGCGCCGGCCGTGCCGACCACGCCCGCCGCGCCGACCACGCCCGCCGCGCCGACCACGCCCGATGCCGCGACCGCGTCCGATGCGGCGACCGTGACTGGAGCGCCGGCCGAGACTCCGACCCGGGTGACCGTCACGCCCGACGCGCCGAACGTGACCGACGCGCCGAATGTAACCGGGGCGCCGACAACGACCGGGGCGCCGAACGTGGCTTGGGCGCCGACTGTGCCCCGGGCGCCGACCACGACCGGGGCCACCGCCTCAATCGTGGCCACTGCCCCCACCGAGGCCACCGCCTCGCACAACACGGCGGCCGATGCCGATACCCCCTGTACAGCCCCAACCCTGCTGCGGTCTTCGGCGGGCAGTGCGGGTGCCGATCATGGGCATGGGGAGGGTGGGGTCCGGCAGGTTGTCGAGAGTGCTTGTGCGGCAGGGGTTCCCCTGATGGAGGTGTTCGCGGGACAGGTCTTCGTCTTCGGTGGGGTGGAGCTGGCGGTGCTCGCGCCGGGTCCGGGGGCGCCGACGAGTCCGGGGGTGGACGAGGCCAATGATCGGTCATTGGTGGTGATGGCGCGGACGCCGGTCGGGTCGGTGCTGTTCACCGGGGACATCGAGGCGGGCGCGCAGGCCGAGGTCATGCGGCGCCATGATGTGCGGGCCGACATTCTCAAGGTGCCCCACCACGGCTCCCGGACGACGGCACCGGAGTTCTTCCGTGCGGTGCGGCCGCGGCTGGCGCTGATCAGTTCCGGGGTGGACAACACCTTCGGGCATCCACACCCGACGGTCCTCGCCACGCTGGCCGGACTCGGCAGCACCGTGGTCCGCACCGACCGCGACGGTGACGTGATCGTGCTCGGGAGCCCGGCGAACCTGCGCACCGTCACCTCCCGGCGTCGATCCGCTCGGCAGGGGGCACGTGGGTTGTCGGAGGCGGTCCGTAGGATCGGCTCGTGAGCGAACGGCCTGCCGCGGTGCATCTGGTTCTCGGGGACGAGGAGCTGTTGGTCGAACGCGCGGTGGCGCAGGTGACCGCGGCCGTGCGCGCGCACGCGCCGGACCCGGAGTCGGTGCCGGTCGACCGGTTGCGCGCCGGTGACGCGAGTACCGCCGAGCTGGCCGAACTGCTGAGTCCCTCGCTGTTCGCCGAGGACCGGGTGATCGTGCTGGAGTCCGCGGCGGAGGCGGGCAAGGACGCGGTGGCGGTGATCACCGAGGCCGCGATCGACCCGCCCGACGGGGTGGTGCTCATGGTGCTGCACTCGGGCGGCGGCCGGGCCAAGGCGCTGGCTCCGGCGCTGCAGAAGCAGGGCGCGGTGGTCCACGAGTGCGCGAAACTCACCAAGGCGGGTGAGCGGATGGAGTTCGTGCGCGGGGAGTTCCGGGCGGCGGGGGTCAAGGTGCCCGCCGAGGCGGTGCAGGTGCTGATCGAGTCCGTCGGCTCCGAGCTGCGCGAACTGGCCGCGGCCTGTTCGCAATTGGTCGCCGACACCGGCGGCAGGATCGACGTGCAGGCCGTGCGCCGCTACTACTCCGGCCGGGCCGAGGTCACCGGCTTCGACGTGGCCGAGCTGGCCGTGGCCGGTGACCGGCCCGCCGCGATGGAAGCCCTGCGCTGGGCCACCGATCGTGGGGTGCCGCACGTACTGCTCGCCGACGCTCTCGCCGACTCGGTGCACACCATCGCCAAGGTGGGGTCGGCGGGCCGCGGCGACCCGTTCAAGCTGGCCCAGCAGCTCGGGATGCCGCCGTGGAAGGTGAAGAAAGCCCAGGCCCAGGCCCGCGGCTGGAATCCCGGCACCATCGGCACCGCCCTGCAGGTGGTGGCCACCCTCAACGCCGACGTCAAGGGCGGCGCCGCCGACGCCACCTACGCCGTGGAACACGCGCTCTCCCGCATCCTCGACCTGCGCGCGGCGGGCTGAGCACGCCGCGGGAACTCGTGCTTGACCTGAACAACGGTTGAGGAAGCACGATGCTGTTCATGGACACCGACAACACACAGCCCCCGGTGATCGACGATCACAGCGTCGATCACACCGCCGACATCGCCGCGATCCGCCGGATCGTCGCCGACGCGCAGACCGCGATGAACACCAAGGACGCCGAACTGCTCACCGCGCCGTTCGCAGCGAACGCCAGCGTCGGCAACGCGGCGGGCAAGGTGATCAGCGGTCGCGACGCCCTGTTCGCGGCGAATCGTGCCGGGCTGGCCGGATTCCTGAAGGACCTCTACGTCCGCTACGACGTCACCGATATCCGCTTCCTGCGTCCCGATGTCGCCCTGGCCTACAAACAGGCGCGCGCGATCACCGCCGAGGGCGAGCTGATCGACACCGAGGCGGTGATGGTCGCGCTGTATGTGCTGGTCAAGGAGAACGGCCGCTGGTGGACGGCGGCTCGCCAGAACACGCCGGTCCCGACCGCCTGAGCGGGGCGCCCGGCGGTCGGCACCAATTCGCGATCCGATCGCGATCTTGCATCGCTCCTGCCGCTGGCAGAGTCGACCACGACATGGACGAGCCGACCGCCAGCCGAATCGATGAGCGCGCACGAGGCCGACGCGCTCGTCGATCGGCGGGGGACTGGGCCAGGGGGATCGGGAAGGGGATCGCCGCCGGACTGTCGGCGGCGATCGTCGCGGTGACGGCGTACGGCTGGTCGACGGCGGGCAACTTCGACGCCGGCTTCCTGCGCTCGTACGCGCTGGGCGAGGACGCCCCGCACTCACTCGGCGGAGACCTCAACATCCTGCTGATCGGCCTGGACACCCGCCGCGACCAGAACGGCGACGAGCTACCACCCGAGGTCCTCGAACAACTCCACGCCGGAGACGGGGACGAAGGCGGCTACAACGCCAACACCCTGATCCTGGTGCACATCCCGGCCGCCATGGACAAGATCGTCGCGGTCTCCATCCCGCGTGACGACTACGTACCGGTCAGCGGCATCCCCGGCTACACCCACGCCAAGATCAAGGAGGCGTACGGGCTGCGCAAGGCCGCCGTGCAGGACCAGCTGATCGCGCGCGGGGTGACCGACCGGCGCAAGCTCGAGCAGGCGGGCCGGGAAGCGGGCCGCGCCTCGATCGTCGGGGCGGTGCGCGATCTGACGGGGGCACCGATCGACCGTTTCGCCGAGATCACCCTGGCCGGGTTCTACGATCTGGCCGACGCGCTGGGCGGGGTGGAGGTGTGCCTGAACCAGGCGGTCAGCGACGAGGAGTTCTCCGGTGCCGACTTCCCGGCGGGCCGTCAGCACCTGGACCCGGCGCAGGCGCTGGCCTTCGTGCGGCAGCGGCACGGCCTGGACAACGGCGACCTGGACCGCACCCACCGCCAGCAGGCCTTCCTCACCTCGGTCGCCCGGCAGCTGCACAGCGCGGGCACCCTCACCGATCCGGGCAAGCTCTCGGCGCTGATGGATGTGGCGCACCGCAATATCGTGCTCTCCGACGGCTGGAACATGGCCGACTTCGTGCGCACGCTGGGCAGCGCCGACAATCCACAGGTCGAGTTCCGTACCCTGCCGGTGCTGCGCTACGACGTGATCAACGGCCAGGACGTGAACATCGTCGACCGCGCGGCCATCCGCCGCGAGATCGCGACCGCCTTCGGGACACCGTTCGCCGACCCGACGCCGACCACCACGACCCGGCGGCACACCCCGCCCGCGGCCCTGCCCGCGGAGGCGACCACCGGCAGGCAGACCGGTACGACCAGCTCGGTGACGGAGACCCCCGACGCGGGCAGACCGGTCCGCAGCGACATCACCTCGGGGGAGATTCCCTGTGTGAACTGACCCGGATCACTCGCCGACCAGGGCGAGCTGCTCTTCCTCGTCGTCCTCGAGATCCTCGTAGCGGCCCTCCCACTCCTCGTAGAGCGGAACCTCGTCCTCGCGGGTGACGATCCAGGCCGCGGAGTAGCCGCCCTCCTCGTCGGGCACCATCACGTTCTCGATCTTGAGACCGAGCCCCAGGATCTCCGCGGCGCGGATCACCTCGGCCAGGTCGTCGCCTCGTACCACCGTCTGATTCGCGTAGACCGTCAACATGCGGCGAATGGTAGCCGACGACAAAAGCCGCCGTGGTCATCGAGGCCACGGCGGCTGCGTCTTGCGAAGTATTGCTGAGCGGGATCGAGCCCGCTCCGATCAGATCTTGTTGAGAGCCAGCGCGAGCGCGGACTTCTTGTTGGCCGCCTGGTTGGCGTGGATGACGCCCTTGGAAGCGGCCTTGTCGAGCTTGCGGCTCGCGAACTGCAGCTGCTCGGCAGCCTTTTCCTTGTCACCGCTCGCAGCGGCGTCACGGAAGTTGCGGATCGCGGTGCGCAGCGCGGACTTGACCGACTGGTTGCGCTTGCGCGCCGCCTCGTTGGTACGGATCCGCTTCATCTGGGACTTGATGTTGGCCACGCCTGTATCCTCTGGTTTCCTGTCGCTGGGTGGTAGGTCTTGAAAGCTCGTCGGGCGCGCGCCCACGATGCAGCAGATGGTGCTGAACTACGGGTAACACCGCGCCGAATGTCGAGGTTACCAGCTCGGCAGCGACGGGCGAAATCGGCCCGGATCCGGTGGACCGTCCCGCTGCCCTATTTCACCCGTTTCAGGTGATGCAAGAAATTTACCTGTGTCTCACAGAACCCTGCTGTCGGGTGATGCACAGTTTTTCCCATGACCTCCACCACAGCGCCGAGTACAGGTCGATCAGCAGCACCGGCGTCGGTGGGATCGACCGCACAGCCGAGCGCGCAGACCGGGCTGTTCGACGGGTACGGGCCGGGCCGCTTCGCCGACGCCTTCGACGAGATGTTCGACGCGGCGGGCCGGGTCCGCGCGCCGTACAAAGGCATTCACGCGGCGATGGCGGCCATCGACGTCGACGACCTCGCCAAGCGGTCCGACGCGCTGGACCGCGCCTTCATCGACCAGGGCATCACCTTCTCGCTGTCGGGTCAGGAGCGCCCGTTCCCGCTGGATCTGGTGCCCCGGGTGATCGCTGCCGCGGAGTGGGCCAAGCTCGAACGCGGCATCAAACAGCGGGTGACGGCGCTGGAGTTGTTCCTGGCCGACATCTACGGCGAGCAGAACATCCTGCGCGATCAGGTGATGCCCAAGCGGCTGGTCACCTCCTGTGAGCACTTCCACCGGGAGGCGGCCGGGCTGGTGCCGCCCAACGGGGTGCGCATCCACGTCTCCGGGATCGACCTGGTGCGCGACGAGCGCGGCGACTTCCGGGTGCTCGAGGACAATCTGCGCTCACCGTCGGGGGTCTCCTATGTGATGGAGAACCGCCGCACCATGGCGCGGGTCTTCCCCGACCTGTTCTCCTCGCACCGGGTGCGCGCGGTCGGCGACTACCCGGGGCATCTGCTGCGCGCGCTGCGGGCCTCGGCCGCGCCCAACGAGGCCGATCCCACCGTGGTGGTGCTCACCCCGGGCGTACACAACGCCGCCTACTTCGAGCATTCGCTGCTGGCCAGGCAGATGGGGGTGGAGCTGGTCGAGGGACGCGACCTGTTCTGCCGCGACAATGTCGTCTACATGCGCACCACCGCCGGGGAGCGGCAGGTCGACGTGATCTACCGGCGCATCGACGACACCTTCCTCGATCCGATGCACTTCCGGCCCGACTCGGTGCTCGGCGTGGCAGGCATCCTCAACGCGGCCAGGGCGGGCAATGTGGTGATCTCGAGCGCGGTGGGCAACGGCGTCGGTGACGACAAGCTCATCTACACCTATGTGCCCACGATCATCGAGTACTACCTGGGCGAGAAACCGGTGCTGCCCAATGTCGACACCTTCCGCTGCTGGCTCGACGACGAGCGCGAAGAGGTGCTCGACCGGGTGGGTGAGCTGGTGGTGAAGCCGGTGGAGGGGTCGGGCGGCTACGGGATCGTCATCGGGCCGGACGCGGGCCCGCGCGAACTGGACGCCGTGCGGCGCAAGATCAAGGCCGACCCGCGCGGCTGGATCGCCCAGCCGGTGGTGCAGCTCTCGACCGTGCCGACCAAGATCGGCAACGACCTGGTGCCGCGGCATGTGGACCTGCGCCCGTTCGCGGTCAACGACGGTGACGACATCTGGGTGCTGCCGGGCGGGCTCACCCGCGTCGCGCTGCCCGCGGGCTCGCTGGTGGTGAACTCCAGCCAGGGCGGCGGCAGCAAGGACACCTGGGTGCTGGCCGGGCGCTCGGGTCCGGTCGAGCGGGAACTGGCGGGCTCGGAACTGGTGAGCGACCCGCCCCAGGCCGACTCGTTCGAGATCGGCCGCGAGCTCAGCGCGCCGCAGGCCAATCAGCAACAGCAGCAACAACAACAGACGCAGCGGCTGATCGGGGAATAACAGACATGCTTGCTCGAAACGCCGAATCCCTCTACTGGATCGGCCGATACGTCGAGCGCGCCGACGACACCGCGCGCATCCTCGACGTCGCCGTGCACCAGCTGCTCGAAGACGCCACCGTCGACGCCGACCGCACCTCGCGGGTACTGCTCAAGGTGCTCGGCATCGAAGCACCCGAGGGCCTGCGCCTCGACGTGTGGTCGGTGACCGACCTGGTCGCGTTCAGCCACGACCACGGCGTCTCGATCAGCGACTCCATCGCCAAGGCCCGCGAAAACGCCAGGGGCGCCAGGGAAGTCACCTCCAGCGAGATGTGGGAGTGCCTCAACGCCACCTACAACGGCCTGCCCGCGGCCGAACGCGCGGCCCGCGGACTGGGGCCGCACGAGTTCTTCTCCTTCATCAAGGACCGCGCGGCGATGTTCACCGGCCTGACCGACTCGACACTGAGCCGCGACGACGGCTACCGCTTCCTGCTGCTGGGCCGCTGCATCGAACGCGTGGACATGATGGTGCGCCTGCTGCTCTCGCGCGCGGGCGACCGCACCTCCTCACCCGCCTGGGTGACGGTGCTGCGCTCGGCCGGTGCCCACGACACCTACCTGCGCACCCATCGCGGCGCCCTCGACGCGGCCAGGGTCGCCGAGTTCATCCTGATCGACCGGCTCTTCCCGCGCTCGGTGTTCCACACGCTGCGCGTGGCCGAGGACTGCCTGACCGAGCTCGACCAGCGGCCGGGCAGCCGGGTCGGGGCACGGCACGAGGCCCAGCGGGTGCTCGGCCGGGCGCGCAGCGAACTGGAGTTCCTGCCGCCGGGGGTGCTGCTCGAAGACCTGCAGAGCCGCCTGCTCGCCCTGCAGAAATGCTGCCGCGAGGTGAGCGAGGCGGTCTCGCGCCAGTACTTCCACGCCGCCCCGTGGGTGGCCTGGACCGATGTCCGCCGCAACCAGGACGCGCGCGTGCCGGTGGAGGGAGAACTGTGAGCTGGCGGATCAGGGTGGTGCACACCACCGGATATGTCTACGACGCGCCGGTGACGCGTTCGTTCAACGAGGCCAGGCTCACGCCGCGCGCCGACAGCAGGCAGAACGTGATCCTCAATCGCGTCGAGACCGTGCCCGCCACCAGGGCCTATCGCTACACCGACTACTGGGGTACCGCGGTCACCGCCTTCGACCTGCACGCGCCGCACACCGAACTCGAGGTGACCGGGTCCTCGGTGGTGGAGACCGAGCCCTTCGCCGAACCGGCCGGTGAGCTGACCTTCGAGGACCTGCGCGGCGGCCGGATCGTCGACCGGTTCGACGAGATGCTCAGTCCCACCGCCTATGTGCCGCACGACCGCAAACTGGCGACGGTGGCCAGGCAGCTGTCCCGGGGCGAGCCGCCGGCCAAGGCGGTGGTGCGCGCCGCGGAGTGGGTGCACAAGGAGATGGACTACATCGCGGGCACCACCTCGGTGCACACCTCCGCGCCCCAGGCCTTCGCCGAGCGACGTGGTGTCTGCCAGGACTACGCGCACCTGACGCTGGTGTTGTTGCGCAGCATGGGGATTCCGAGCCGCTACGTGTCGGGGTATCTGCATCCCAAGCCGGGTGCGGCGATCGGGGAGACGGTGGCGGGGCAGTCGCACGCCTGGATCGAGGCGTGGACCGGGCAGTGGTGGGGCTACGACCCGACCAACAATCTCGCCGTCAACGAGCAGCACGTCTCGGTCGGCGTCGGGCGCGACTACGCCGACGTGCCACCGCTGAAAGGGGTGTTCTCCGGGGGCGGCTCGACCGATCTGGAGGTCGTTGTGGAGGTCACCCGGCTCGCGTAATCTCCGAGAGGATCGTGCGGGACCCCGCTGGTCGCGGGGTCAGTCCTCTCGAAGGCGGTGGGCGATGACCGAGGTTGTGCCGGATACCAAGAAGTGGGCGGCCGAGGGACTGGGCACGTTCGTCCTGGTGATCGGTGGTGTCGGCACGGCGGTGCTGGCGGGGGAGCGGGTCGGCGCGCTCGGGGTGGCGCTGGCCTTCGGTCTCACGCTGATGTTCCTGGTGTACGCGCTCGGGCCGATCTCGGGGTGCCACGTGAACCCGGCCGTCACCCTGGGGCAGTTGCTGCTGGGCCGTATCTCACCGCGCAACGCGGGGTTCTACGCGCTGTTCCAGATCGTCGGCGCGCTGCTGGCCGGGCTGGTGCTGTTCGCCATCGCCAACAATCTGCCCGCCTATGACCGGCCCGTCGACGGGCTCGGCGCCAACGGCTGGGGCGCGCACAGCCCGTCGGCGGTGACCGGGCCGCTCGGCGAGGTGGTCCTGCAGAACGGCTACGGGCTCGCGGCGACCATCATCATGGAGGTGATGCTCACCGGCGTGCTGGTGTTCGTGGTGCTGGCCTCGACCGACCAGATCTCCGACGCGCCGCTGGCGGGCATGTCCATCGGCGCGGCGTTCGCCATCGTCAACCTCGTGGCGATCCCGGTGGACAACGGCTCGGGCAACCCGGCGCGCAGCATCGGGGTGGCGCCGTTCCAGGACGGGGCGATGGGGCAACTGTGGGCGTTCATCCTGTTCCCGCTGATCGGCGGGGCGCTGGGCGCGCTGGTGTACGGGCTGATCTTCGGGCGATCCAAGGAGATCGCCGCCTGATCGGGCAGGGCGAACCCCGGTCCGGGCGGATCGGGGTTCGCGGCGGTCAGCTCCAGTGGTATTCGGCGACGAGCCGGTGCGCGACCAGGTCGAAGGTCTTGCGTTCGACGATCGCGCCCTCGCGCCGGATGCCGTCCTCGGGGACGTCGAGCACCCGGTCCAGCCGCACCCAGCTGGGCCTGCCGTCGTTGTCCCAGGGCCCCGACCCGATGCCGACCCAGTTGCGGTCGTGCGCCCGTTCGGCTTTGGACGACAGCATCAACCCCAGCAGGGTCTTGCGGTCGCGGCCGACCACCAGGACCGGGCGGTCCTTGCCGTTGGTGGGGTCTTCTTCGAAGGGCACCCAGGTCCAGACGATCTCCCCGGGATCGGCGCGACCGTCCAGTTGCGGGCAGTAGACGATCTGACGGGCGCGGTGCGCGGTGGGCACCGGAGTGGAGGCGGTCGGTCGACCGGCGACGGCGGGACCGGGCTTGCTGCCCAGCGCCTCCACCAGCTTCTCCAGCAACCGCGGCCCTTGCTTGCGCACGATCTTCGGCCCCTGCTCCTTGGCGATCACGCCGAGCTGCTTGCCGAGTGTGTTCCAACTGCTGGCCATCCCTGAAATATAACGGTGCCCCGGCGCTTCGGTGCACCGGTGACAGGGCCACCGATCCGGCCATGGGACGATGGACCCAGTTCGCCGATACCCCTCGAGGAGTGGAGTGGCTTCCAGCTTTGCCGACACGACGTTCACCGATCCGTCCCGGATCAGGAACTTCTGCATCATCGCGCACATCGACCACGGCAAGTCGACGCTGGCCGACCGGATGCTGCAGCTGACCGGTGTGGTCGAGGAGCGCGCGATGCGTGCCCAGTACCTGGACCGGATGGACATCGAGCGTGAACGCGGCATCACCATCAAGGCGCAGAACGTGCGCCTGCCCTGGAACGTCGACGGCGAGGACTATGTCCTGCACATGATCGACACCCCGGGCCACGTCGACTTCACCTACGAGGTCTCGCGTGCGCTCGAGGCGTGTGAGGGCGCGATTCTGCTGGTCGACGCGGCCCAGGGCATCGAGGCGCAGACGCTGGCGAACCTGTACCTGGCGATGGAACGCGACCTGGCGATCATCCCGGTGCTGAACAAGATCGACCTGCCCGCCGCCGACCCGGACCGCTACGCCGCCGAGATCGCCCACATCGTGGGCTGCGAGGCCGACGAGGTGCTGCGCGTGTCGGGCAAGACCGGTGCCGGTGTCGACGCGCTGCTCAACAAGGTGATCGCCGAGGTCCCGCCGCCGGTCGGCGACGCCGAGGCCCCGGCCCGCGCGCTGATCTTCGACTCGGTCTACGACACCTACCGCGGCGTGGTCACCTACGTGCGTGTGGTCGACGGCAAGCTCACCCCGCGTCAGAAGATCAAGATGATGTCCACCGGCGCGCAGCACGAGCTGCTCGAGATCGGCATCGTCTCGCCCGAACCCAAGCCCACCCAGGGCCTGGGCGTCGGCGAGGTGGGGTACCTGATCACCGGTGTGAAGGACGTGCGTCAGTCGAAGGTCGGTGACACCGTCACCTCCGCGCGCGACGGCGCCGCCTCGGCGCTGGCCGGCTACCAGGAGCCGCGCCCGATGGTCTACTCGGGCCTGTACCCGGTCGACGGCTCGGACTACCCCGACCTGCGCGACGCGCTGGACAAGCTGCAGCTCAACGACGCGGCGCTGACCTATGTGCCGGAGACCTCGGTCGCGCTGGGCTTCGGTTTCCGCTGCGGCTTCCTCGGCCTGCTGCACATGGAGATCACCCGCGAGCGGCTGCAGCGCGAGTTCGGGCTCGACCTGATCTCCACCGCGCCCAACGTGATCTACCGGGTGGTCATGGAGGACGGCACCGAGCACGTCGTCACCAACCCGTCGTACTGGCCCGAGGGCAAGGTGCGCCAGACCTTCGAGCCGGTGACCAAGTGCACCGTGATCGCCCCGAGCGAGTTCGTCGGCACCATCATGGAGCTGTGCCAGAGCCGTCGCGGCGAGCTGCTCGGCATGGACTACCTGTCGGAGACGCGCGTGGAGATGCGCTACACGCTGCCGATGGCCGAGATCATCTTCGACTTCTTCGACTCGCTCAAGTCGCGCACCCGCGGCTACGCCTCGCTGGATTACGAGGAGGCAGGCGAGCAGTCCTCGGCGCTGGTCAAGGTGGACATCCTGCTGCAGGGTGAGGCCGTCGACGCGTTCAGTGCCATCGTGCACAAGGACGCCGCGCAGGCCTACGGCAACAAGATGACCACCAAGCTGCGCGAACTCATCCCGCGCCAGCAGTTCGAGGTGCCGATCCAGGCCGCGATCGGCTCCAAGATCATCGCGCGCGAGAACATCCGCGCGATCCGCAAGGATGTGCTGGCCAAGTGCTACGGCGGTGACATCAGCCGTAAGCGCAAGCTGCTCGAGAAGCAGAAGGAAGGCAAGAAGCGCATGAAGACCATCGGCCGGGTCGACGTGCCGCAGGAAGCCTTCGTGGCGGCGCTGTCCTCCGACGCCGCCGCCGACAAGCCCAAGGGCAAGTAGCCGTTTCAGTCCCGCTCGGCCGGGACACGGACCAGTAGCCGTGTCCCGCCGAGCGGACTGTGGGTGAGTTCGGCGCTGCCGCCGTGTAATTCGGCCTGCTGGCGGACCAGCGCGAGGCCGAGGCCGGAGCCGGGGGAGCCGGGCCGTTTGACGAACCGGTCGAACGCGCTGGCCGCCAGGTCATCCGGGATGCCCGCGCCGTTGTCGTCGATGGTGATCTCGATCTGCTCGCCGCCGCGCCGGGCGCTGACCGCGATGGCGTCGGCGTGGCCGTGGTGCACGGCGTTGGCGATGCCGTTGGTGACGATCAGCATGATGCCGCCGGGCAGGCCGGTCAGCGGGACCGGATCGCAGGCGGCGAGGGTGATGTCGACTCCGGGCTGGGTCCGGCGCGCGTTCTGCACGGCTCGGTCCAGCGTCTCGCACAGTTCGAACGGCTCGAACGCGGCCGGTTCGGTGAGTTCGCCGACGGCGAGACGTTCGAGATCGGTGAGGGTGTGCTCGATCTGGCGTTCGGCGGCCAGCACATCGGTGAGCACGGCGCCGCGCTGTTCGGCGGGCAGCTCCGCACCCGCGAGCACCTGCAGGTCGGTGCGCATCGCGGTCAGTGGCGTGCGCAGTTCGTGCGCGCAGACGGCCGCGAAATCGCGGGCGCCGGCCAACGCCTGGCGGGTCTCGGCGTGCGCGGTCTCCAGCCGGGCCAGCATACGGTTGATCGCGTCGGAGAGTTCTTCGGCCTCCCTGGCACCGCGGCCGGACAGCGGTGGGAGTTCGTCGAGGGTGTCGATCTCGTGGGTCGCACCGGCGAGTCTGCGCAGCGGGCGGGCGACGAAACCGGCCAGCACCCAGCCCAATCCGGCCGCGACCAGCACGCCGGTGACGCCGACACCCAGCCCGATGAACTGACTGCGGGTGATCGCGGCACCGACCACATCGCGGTCGGGATCGAGCTGAACCACCAGCCCGGGAGCGCCCTGGACCGGGGCCAGTGCGGTGTCCACGGTGACGGTGTTCGCGTGCTCCGGCAGTGCCGGGGTGCCCGGTAGCGGGAGCGCGGGCGTGAACTCCGTGCCCTCGGCCACCCGCACGTCCATGGTCGAGACGGTGGCGTCGAGCTGGCGCGTGGCCGTCACCCGCAGCAGCGCCGCGTAGGTGAGGCCGAGGGTGATCGCCACCAGCGCGGCGACCAGCGCCGACACCAGAGCGACCCGGGTGCGCAACGACCACGAGTTCCTCACGGCGCCGCCCGCAATACGAAACCGACGCCGCGCACGGTGTGCACCACGCGCGCGACACCGTCGGCCTCCAGCTTGCGGCGCAGATACGAGACGAACACGTCCACCACATTGGTGTCGGTGCTGAAGTCGTAGCCCCAGACCGCGGACAGGATCTGCTCGCGCCCCAGCACCATTCCGGGATGGCGCGCCAGCATCGCCAGCAGCTCGAACTCGCGTTTGGTGAGCTCGACCGGCTCGCCGCCGGCGAACACCCGGTATCCGGCCAGGTCGATCACCACGGCACCGACCTGCACCGTCGCGCCACCGCCGGTCGCGGGTCTGCGCCGCAGCAGCGCGCGCAGCCGGGCGACGAGCTCGCCGAGGTCGAACGGTTTGGTCAGGTAGTCGTCGGCGCCTCGTTCGAGCGCGGCGATGCGGTCGCTGACCGCGCTGCGCGCGCTGAGTACACAGATCGGGATGTCGTTGCCCATCGCGCGCAGCGCGGTGACCACCCCGACGCCGTCGAGCTCGGGCATGTTCACATCGAGCACCACGGCGTCGGGTGCGGCCGAGCGCACCAGGGTGAGCGCCGCCGCGCCGTCGGCCGCGGTGATGACGTCGAAGCCCGAGAGCTCGAGGCCACGACGCAGCGACGCGAGCACTCTGACCTCGTCGTCGACGACCAAGATCTGCTGTCCGGTCATCCGCTCACCCTAGTGCGATCCATCATCGAGCCAGGTCAGCGACGGAGCTCGAGCACCGGCGGGGTGAGCGGGGTAGTGGACCCGTCGACGTCGACCCGCACGCACCGGCCGTCTTCGAGCGGGACCGCCGAGCCGGGATCAGCGGGCTGGGCCGGGAGGAACTCGGCCTGGCCCTGTTCGAAGGTGATGGTGTCCGAGAACTGGCCGCCCTCGGTCAGGGCCGGCTGGCCCGGCGCGGTGCAGACCACCATCGAATGATCCGCGCCGGGGGCAGCCGGGACGGCGGGCCCGGGCGGGGTGGCGGCGGCCAGTCCCGCGGCGGACGTGGTGAGCAGGGCGGCGCCTGCGAACAGGGCGGCGGCGCGGGCGCGACGGCGGGACGTGATGGCGATCATATTCGTCTCCTGAAGTGGGATTTCTCCGACCTCTCCGGCCGGTGTCCCCGACGCTAAGCAGCCGATCTTCACGCTGTATTGATCAATCGTTAGGGTTCTCTGGGGATCTGGATCCCCCTGTTTTCGGTGGCTGGCCCAAAGCTGTCGCTCGCCATAGGGTGATGCGGGACGTTCTGGACGAAATGACAGTGCGGCCTTCCGGAATTAGTGTTGGATGATTCTCACTTCGCCTCGATCGGGTGGGGACAACAGCGATGCGAGTGTTGGAGCTTGTGATGACGCGTGATCTGCCTATCGACGACGGTGCCGCGCGCGCAGAGGATGCGGACGTGGCGGGCGGCGACACCGCCTACCGGGTCGCCAACGGGGTGGCCCGCGTCGCCAGGGCCGGTGCGTATGTGACCGGTGGCGCGCTCGTCGCGGCCAACGGCACCACCCCCGAGCACGGTTCCAGCACCGCCGACAGCCGGTACGCGGGCTGGTCCTCGCACGTCTCGCCCGATCCGGACCCGGATGTGCCCAGCCCGATCGTCACTTTCCCGGATCTGGCCTACGAGCCCGAGCCGCCGGTGATCCCGCACATGCCCTTCGGTGGGCAGCAGCCGCCGATGGACCACGACCTCACCATGGTCGCGCGCACCGCCGAAGCCCCTGCCGAATCGCGGATTCCCGGCGCGGGAGACGAACGTGACCTGCGCATCCCCGGCTCCGGCGAGACCTCCACCGGGATCGGCATCCCCTCGGCCGCCCATCCGCCGTCGCTGCCGAGCTTCGGCCCCGGCGCGGGCGAGGAGGCCGACACCGGCATCGGGCTACCCGGATCGAATCCGGGCATCGGCCTACCCGGGCACGGCATCGGCATTCCCGGCTTCGACGGCCTGCCCGGCGACAGCATGGGCATCCCCGGTTTCGACGGCGTCGGCCTGCCCGGTCTGCCCGGCAACCCGGGGATTCCCGGTGGTTCGGCGGGCGCCGGTGACAACCCGTTCGACGGGATCGGGGATCTGGACGGCCTGTTCGACGGGTTCGGCGCGATCGTCACCTCCGAATGGCAGGTCGACATGCACGCCGGGCTCGACGGGGTGTGGTTCACCTCGCAGATGAAGGTCGACCTGGAGGTCGGCAAGGTCGGCGACCAGCTCGACGATTACGGCCAGTACCTGGGCAGCGGACTGAAGGTCCCCGGGTCCGACACCACGACCGGCGGCACGCAGAACGGCGGCCTGCCGGGTACCTCGACCGGTGGGCCGGCGCTGCCCGGGTCCTCGTCCTCGGGCATCGGCCTGCCCGGCGCGTCCCCTGCGACACCAGCGCCCGTGGGGCCCGCCGTGGCCCCGGTGCCCGCGGCCCCGGCCCCCGCCCCGGCGGCCCCGTTCGCGCAGGCACCCGCCGCCCCGGCCCCGATCGCCCCCGTACCGGCCGTCGCGCCGGCCGCGGTCGCTCCGGTGGCGGTGAGTCCGGTGGTGAACACTCCGCTGCAGACGACGGTCCAGCCCGATGCCGCGTCCAGCCCGATCGCGAACGTGCTCGGTGGCCCCGGGGTTTCCGCGCCCGTCGTGGCGGTTCCCGGCCTGTTCGCCCCGCCGACGCCGACCCAGCCGGTCGTCACGCCCGAGCCCACCGGCGGCACGCACACCTCGACTCCGTCGACGGCGCCGGGTACCACGGCACTGACCGTCCCGACGATCGACCTGCCCACCACCACGGTGAAGGTGCCGCTGCCCACGGTGACCACGCCGCCGACGCCGGACACCACCACGGGCCCCGGCGGCAGCACCGGCTCGCCGACCACCACCGGCCAGGTCACCCCCACCGCGCCCGGCGGCACCGGGACCACCACGCCGGGCACCTCGGGCGGGGTCACCCCGCCCGACACCTCGGACGGGACCACCACCCCGGACACCGGCGGCACGACGACCTCGCCCGGCACCTCCGACGGCGGCGCCGGCACACCCACGACCCTCCCGAGCACCCCGTCGGTCGACGTACCCACCGTCACCCAGCCCACTCACACCGCGCCGACCCAGCAGCCGACACTCGACATCGACACCCCGACGGTGGTCACGCCGCCGACCGTGGTCGCCCCGCCGACGACGCTCGCGCCGGTGAAGCCCCCGGCCGCGGGCACCAAGCCGATCGCCGACGACTTCGATCAGCACGCTGCGGGATACCATGGCGTTTCGGCCGGGTTGTTCGACTCCGGTATCGCCGGGCTCGATCCCGTGGTCACGGTGTTTCCCGTCGATCACCATGGGTATGACTTCGTCATCTGAAATGACGGCGTCTCGCCTTTGCGATACGGCCGGGCACGTGCAACGAGAGTGAGGGACAGTTGTCTGCCGCAGCCGGACTGCAGGCCGCGACGGTGAAGCATCCGGACGTGATGGCTCCGGTCGTGTCGCTGGTCGACGAACTGCGGGAACTGGTCCGCTCGGGTGGCCGCGACGACCTCGACGCCCGCCTCGGCATGGTGCGGGCCCGCCTCAGCGACACCCGGGTACGCCTGGTGGTCGTGGGGGAACCCCAGGCCGGGATGAGCACCCTGGTCAACAGCCTGGTCGGCAGCCCGGTCGCCGCGACCGACGGCAAGCCCAGCGTGCCGGTGATCGTCGAATACGGTCCGACGCCCAGTGCGACGCTGGTCAAGTCGGCCCCGCGCGGCCGGGTCGAACGGGTGCCGGTCGACCCGCAGAACCCGGGTCCCGCGCTGACCACCCTCGGCGTGCTGCGCGCGGAGTTCGCCGAGCCGAGCAGGCTGCTCGCCGACGGCCTGGTCGTGATGGACGCGCCCGGTCCGGTCGCCCGCGAAGGGGCGGCCTGGTCGATGATCGCCGCCGCCGACGTGGTGCTCTACGCTGCCGACGCCGCCGCCGAACTCACCGAGTCCCAGCTGGACTACCTGCGCCGGGTCGAACAGGTGTGTCCGTCGGTGGTCTGCGTACTCACCAAGATCGACCGCAATCCGCACTGGTCGCTGACCCAGCGCCGCAATCGCGCGCTGCTCGACGGTGCCGGGCTGAACTTCGCGGTCGCCCCGGTCTCGGCGTTGCTGCACCAGCGCGCGAGCGACACCGGCAATCAGCAGCTCGACGCCGAGTCCGGCGTGCCCCAGCTCATCGACCACCTGCAGGATCACGTGGTGGCGCAGGCGGATTCGGTCGCCGTCGCGGCCGCGGTCCGCGATATCGCACTGGTCACCGAGCAGCTCTCGGTGACCTTGCGCGCCGAGGCCGACGCCCTGCGCGATCCGCGCCGCCGCGCCGAGATCACCCAGCGCCTGACCGCGGCGCGGGCCGAGGCCGACCAGCTGCGCCAGCGCACCGCGACGTGGCAGGTGACCCTCGTCGACGGCAGCTCCGAACTGGCCGTCGACATCGAACACGACCTGCGGCACCGGCTGCGCACCCTGGTCCGCGAGGCCGAGGCCGAGATCTCGCGCACCGACCCGTCCCGCAAGTGGGACGAGTTCGGCACCGAGCTCGACGCCCGGATCTGCGAGGCGGTCGAGGAGAACTTCGTGATGGCGCACTACCGCGCCGTCGAACTCGGCGAGCAGGTCGCCGCGAAGTTCCCGCCGGACAACCGCACCCCGCCCATGCCCGAACTGCGCCTGACCGACCCCGGCGAGGTGCTCGATCCGGTGCAGCCGCTGGAATCGCTGGAGAGCGCGAAATCCAGTGTGGGACAGCAGGCGATCACCGCGCTGCGCGGCTCCTACGGCGGCATCCTGATGGTCGGCCTGGCCACCAGCCTGCTCGACATGGGCCTGGTCAACTGGTACTCGGCGGGCGCGGGCCTGCTGCTGGGCGTGCACGCGCTGTGGGACGACCGCGGAAACCGCAAGCAGCGCAGGCAGGCCGAGGCCAAGGTCGCCGTCGCCCGGCTCGCCGACGACGTGATCTTCCAGGTGGGCAAGGAATCGCGCACCCGGCTGCGCACCCTGCAGCGGGTGCTGCGCGACCACTACACCGAGATCGCCGCCGAGGTGGCGCGCACCGCCGACGAGGCCCTGCGCGCGGCCGAGGAAGCCGGTCAGCGCTACGGCAATCAGCGCGAGCTGCGCATCACCGAGATCGACGCGGGCCTGCGCACACTGGCCGGTCTGCGCGAGCGCGCGCAGCGGCTCACCTACTGAGGGTCACGACCGCATCGGCGGGGTGTGCGCGGGCTGGAACTGGCCGGCGTTGCGCGAATCCTCGGCCCGGATCACGTGGGTCACCGCGTTGATCAGGGCCAGATGGGTGAACGCCTGCGGGAAGTTGCCCAGGTGCCTGCCCGTGCGGGAATCGATCTCCTCGGCGTAGAGCCGCAGCGGGCTCGACAGGCCGAGCAGCCGCTCGCACAGATGCGTGGCGCGTTCGAGTTCGCCGATCTCCACCAGCGCCGACACCAGCCAGAACGAGCAGATGGTGAAGGTGCCCTCCTCGCCGGTCAGCCCGTCGTCGGTGGTGTCGGTGCGGTAGCGCAGCACCAAACCGTTGATGGTGAGCCGGGTCGCGATGGCCAGCACGGTGGCGCGGATGCGGTGGTCCTCGGGCGGCAGGAACCGGGTGAGCACGGCCAGCAGCAGCGAGGCGTCGAGGGTGTCGCCGCCGTAGGTCTGGGTGAACACGCCCTCGTCGTTCACGCCGTGGGCGAGCACGTCCTCGCGGATCTGCTCGGCGATGTCGAACCATTCCGCCGCGCGCGCCTGCTGCCCGTGCAGCAGCGCCAGCCGGGCGCCGCGATCCAGCGCCACCCAGCACATGATCTTGGAGGAGGTGAAGTGCTGCGGTTCGCCACGCACCTCCCAGATGCCGCGATCGGGTTCGCGCCAGTTGGCGATCGCGGCGTGCACGGTGCGTTCCAGCAGCGGCCACAGGTTCTCCGGCACCTGACCCCGCGATTTCACGTGCAGGTACACCGCGTCGAGCATGGTGCCCCAGATGTCGTGCTGGTCCTGGTCGTAGGCGGCGTTGCCGACGCGCACCGGGAGCGCGCCGTCGTAACCGGACATGCTCGGCACCTCGTACTCGGTGATGCGGCGCTCACCGCCGATGCCGTAGAGCACCTGCAGCGGGAGCGCGTCACCGTTCTCGCCGGTCGTCACGTCGTCGAGGAAGGCGAAGAAATCGTTGGCCTCGCGGTCCAGACCCAGGGTGTACAGGCCCCACAGTGCGAAGCTCGCGTCGCGCACCCAGGTGTAGCGGTAGTCCCAGTTGCGCGCGCCGCCGGGGGTTTCCGGCAGCGAGGTGGTGGCGGCGGCCAGCAGCGCGCCGGTGGGCGCGTAGGTCAGGCCCTTGAGGGTGAGCGCGCTGCGCTGCAGATAGTTGCGCCACGGATGATCGGGGAAATCGCCCTGGGTGATCCAGCGGCGCCAGCTCTCGGTGGTGGCCCACATCTTCTCGGCGGCCTCCTCGAAGGTGGCCGGGGCGGGCAGCTCCGACCAGGTGAGCGCGACGAACACCTGATCGCCTTCCGCCATCCTGGTGCGGGCCCGCGCCTCCCTGCCCTCCAGGCCCAGCCGCAGATCGGTCGTGAGCACCAGCGTGGGGCTCGACTCCGGTGTTCCGGTCGCCCGCGCGGTGGCCTGCTCGTAGACCTTGCCGGTGTACTCCCACTCGGTGCCGCCCTGGTGGTAGTCGAAGGAGGGCTGGCAGCTCATCTCCAGCTCGACCGTCCCGCTGACACACTTCACCGTGCGCAACAGGATGTGTTCGGCGTCCCAGTCCATCGGCGTGCGGCGATAGGTGCGTGAGCGCTGGTCGTTGTTGTGCCACGGCCCGAGCACCAGCGCGTCGCGCACGATCAGCCAGCCCGTCTCGGTCTGCCAGGTGGTCTCCAGGATCATCCCGCCCGGCAGATACCGGCGCGCGGCGGGCACGTTCTTGCCGTACGGGCCGATCCGGAAGTGCCCGGCGCTGCGGTCCAGGATCGCGCCGAACACGCTGGGGGAGTCCGGGCGCGGGACACACATCCACTCCACCGAGCCGCTGCTGGCGATCAGGCAGTTGGTCTCGCAGTCGGACAGGAAGGCGTAGTCGTCGATCGGGGGGAACGCGCCACGGCGGCCACTGCTGGACACCGGGCTCAGGATGGGCAGCAGATCGGCCGGGGCCGGATCGTCGGTGGACGCCATCACCCCATCATCACGGCAGGCGCACGCCCCGTCCACCGGGACGACCGGCCGGTTGTCGTTCCGTGACCAGCACGATCAGGGTCAACGCGGGCGCGGCGGCTAGGCTGGCGGCGTGCACAGCATCGCAGGTTGGTGGGACGGTTTCGAGCTCTGGGTGGCCGGACTGCCGTTCATTCCGCAGTTCCTGGTCGTCCTGGTGGGCATGGTCCCGATCAGCTTCGCCATCGCCTTCCTGCTCGACCGGACCCTGCGCGCGATCTTCCGCGTGCTGCGCCGCGACGACAGCGTCGAGCCGCCCGCGGTCGGCCCGATGCCCGCGCCCGCCCGCCCGACCGTCGGAAGCGGGGCCCGCTGATGCCCCGCTCCCGCGTTCAGCTCGCGCTCGTCGGCCTCCTGGTCCTGGTGATCATCGCCTGGTTCTTCACGCGGTGATGACGGCGCGCCCGCGCTAGTTCTTGCGCCAGTCGTCGAAGCGTTTGCCCAGGTCGGCGACCGTGCGGCCGACTTCCTGGCCGACCGTGTTCACCGCCGAGCCGACATCGCGGCCCAGGTCGCGCACGGTGCGCACCAGCAGGTCCTCGGACTGGTCGAAGCTCTCGCGGTAGCTGCGCGCGGCGTTCTTCACCTCGTCGCTGATGCGGGCGTTCTTGTCGTGCTCGCGGCGCGGGTAGGCGCCGCCGATGACCCGGTCGTACTCGCCGGACTGGATCCAGCGGCGCAGTTCGGCGGCGCGCAGCACCGAGAACGGATGCGACTGCAGTTCCAGGTTGAGCAGCTTGAGCACGCCGTCGCGCAGGTCACCCGAGCGCAGGTAGTCGTCGGCCTGGTCGAGGAAGGCGCCGTGGTTCATCTCGTGCAGCCACGCGCCACCGGCGGTCTTCATGTGCACCCGCACCGAAGCCTCCACGTCCTGGCAGCACAGCAGCCCCGCCCGGTCGCCCGACAGTTCGGACTTGCGGCTCCACTCCATCAGCGCCGCCACGATCGCCCGCAGCGCCCAGCCGCCGACGGGCATCCAGCCCACCGAGGCCGACAGCCGCATCAGGTGCATGAGCATCGTGCGGTACACCGCGTGCCCGGACAGCGCGTGGCCCAGCTCGTGGCCGATGACGAAACGCAGTTCCTCGGTGTCCATCAGTTCGAGCAGGCCGGTGGTGACGACGATGAACGGCTTGTCCATCCCGATGGTGAGGGCGTTCACCGACGGGTCCTGCAGCACGAACATCTCCGGCGTGCTCGCCGCGTCGAGCACGTCGACACAGTCCGCGCGCAGCTCGTGCAGGGTGCGGAACTGGCGCTCGTCGACGCGCACCGCCGTCGCCAGGTACAGCAGCCGGTGCTGACGTTCGCGCAGCAGTCCCGACAGCGCCCGCAGCACGGTGTCGAAGCCGCTGAGCGAGCGCAGCGCCACCAGTGCGGTGCGGTCGGCCGGGTGTTCCCAAGCCCGCGTGCTGATTTCCGGCAAACGCACGCGGATCCGGTCAGGTGCCATGGTCATGGTTCGAAATCCCCCCTCGGTGTGGAACTCTCGTCGATTCGAATCATCATGTCGCAATCTGCTACAGTCTGCCTGTGTCGTCGAGTGTCGCCCCGCAGATCCGCCATGAACTGGCGTTGATCGCTGTCGGCAACCTCGCGGTCGCGGACATCCTCTGTCGATGATCGGCCACCGGACACGTCTGCGCGTTCCTGCCCAGTAGACTGGCGCGCGCTTTTCCTTTCGCAGTCGTAGTCCGAACTCCGGGGGCCAGCAGGCCCGAGTCGCGCCAACTGCCGCGTATCCACCGCGCGGCAGGTCTACCGATCGACATGTGCAAGTCCTCCCCGCGACGAACGACGTTGCCGGGCAGGTCCTTTCCGAAAGGTTCACCCCGATGTCTCGCAACACCTGGATCGGTTCGCGCCGTCGCGCGGCCGCTGTCGCTCTCACTGCTGTCGCCGCGGTCGCCCTGACCGCCTGCGGCGGCGGCGCCAGCGATTCGGTCGACGGCGAGTCGACCGCCGACGGCAGCGGAGGGACCATCAACCTCTACGCCTACGCCGTGCCCAAGCCGGGCTTCGACAAGGTCGTGCCCGAGTTCAACAAGTCCGAGGCGGGCAAGGGCGTGCAGGTGCAGGCCTCCTACGGTGCCTCCGGCGACCAGTCGCGCAAGGTCAAGGACGGCGCCGAGGCCGACGTCGTGAACTTCTCGGTCGAGCCCGACATCACCCGCCTGGTCGACGCGGGCCTGGTCGAGTCCACCTGGAACGCCGACGCGAGCAAGGGCATCCCGTTCGGCTCGGTCGTCACCCTGGTGGTGCGCAAGGGCAACCCCAAGGGCATCAAGGACTGGGACGACCTGCTCGAGCCCGGTGTCGAGGTCGTCACCCCGAACCCGTTCAGCTCGGGCTCGGCCAAGTGGAACCTGCTCGCGCCGTACGCGGCCAAGAGCGAGGGCGGCAAGAACCCGCAGGCCGGTCTGGACTACCTGTCGCAGCTGATCTCGCCCGAGCACGTCAAGGTGCAGCCGAAGTCGGGCCGCGAGGCCACCGAGACCTTCCTGCAGGGCACCGGTGACGTGCTGCTGAGCTACGAGAACGAGGCCATCTTCTCCGAGCGCAACGGCGACCCGATCGAGCACATCAACCCGCCGATCACCTTCAAGATCGAGAACCCGGTCGCGGTGCTCAAGAACGCCAAGAACCCGGCCAAGGCCACCGCGTTCCGCGACTTCCTGTTCACCCCCGAGGGCCAGAAGGCCTGGGCCCGGGCCGGCTTCCGCCCGGTCGACCCGAAGGTCGCCGCCGAGTTCGCCGCCGACTTCCCGCAGCCGACCAAGCTGTGGACCATCGACGACCTGGGTGGCTGGAAGTCCGTCGACAAGGAACTGTTCGCCCAGGACACCGGCAAGGTCGCGGTGATTTACGACCAGGCCACCAGGTAGAGCGTGACCCAGCCCACACGCGATACTGGACAACTGTGACTGACAGCAGTGGGCACGCCGGGATCGAGGACACTCTCGATCCCGGCGATGCCACAGAACCCGAAAAACCGACCGCCGTCCCGCCGACGCGCCGCCGCCGGTCGTGGCTGCGGGTGACCGGCTCGGTGGGCCCGATCGGCATCGGCGTCGCCGTGCTGTGGCTCAGCGTCATCGTGCTGCTGCCGCTGGCGGCGCTGACCGTCAGCTCCTTCGAGGACGGCTGGTCCGGCTTCTGGGACGCGGTCACCGCGCCCGCGGCGCTGGACTCGCTGCGCATCACCATCACCGTCTCGGTGGTGGTCGCGATCGTCAACGTGGTGATGGGCACGCTCATCGCGTGGGTGCTGGTGCGTGACGAATTCCCCGGTAAGGGCATCGTCAACGCGCTGATCGACCTGCCCTTCGCGCTGCCGACCATCGTCGCCTCGATCGTGCTGCTCTCGCTCTACGGCCCGAACAGCCCGATCGACATCCATCTCAACGCCTCCCAGCCCGGCCTGATCGTCGCGCTGGCCTTCGTCACGCTGCCGTTCGTGGTGCGCTCGGTGCAGCCGGTGCTCATCGAGGTCGACCGGGAAGTGGAGCAGGCGGCGCTGTCGCTGGGCGCGAGCAACTGGGTCACCTTCCGCCGCATCGTGCTGCCCACGCTGACCCCGGCGATCATCTCCGGCGGCGGCCTGGCCTTCGCCCGCGCGATCGGCGAGTACGGCTCGGTGGTGCTCATCGGCGGCAACATCCCGCGCGAGACCCAGATGACCTCGCAGTACATCCAGCAGCAGATCGAGGTCGACCGGCCGATCAACGCCGCGGCGGTCTCGGTGGCGCTGCTGGTGATCTCCTTCGTGAGCCTGCTCGTGCTGCGCCTGCTGGCCGAGCGGACCGCGCGCAAGGAAGAGGCCGCCCGATGAAACTGTCGCTGTTGACCCGGCTCTCGCTGCGCACGATCGCACTGGGGTATCTGGGAATCCTGCTGGTGCTGCCGCTGGTGATCATCCTGCTGCGCACCTTCGAGAACGGGATCGGGGCGTTCATCGATCAGATCACCACGCCCGCGGCGATCTCGGCGTTCCAGCTGTCGATGATCATCGTGGCCATCGTGGTGCCGTTGAACGTGGTGTTCGGTGTGGTCACCGCGCTGGCCCTGGTGCGCAGCAAGTTCCCCGGGCGCAGTCTGTTGCAGGGCATCGTCGACCTGCCCTTCGCGGTATCGCCGGTGGTGGTCGGTGTCTCACTGATCCTGCTGTGGGGCGCCGGCGGCTGGTTCGGCGGTCTGGAGAACCTCGGGTTCAAGGTGATCTTCAGCCTGCCCGGCATGGTCATCGCGACCATCTTCGTCACGCTGCCGTTCGTGGTACGCGAGGTGGAACCGGTACTGCACGAGATCGGCGACGACCAGGAACAGGCCGCGGCCACCCTCGGCGCCTCCGGCTGGCAGACCTTCTGGCGCATCACCCTGCCCGCGATCCGCTGGGGCCTGACCTACGGCGTGGTGCTCACCGTGGCCCGCGCGCTCGGCGAGTTCGGCGCGGTGATCATGGTCTCGACCGCCATGCCGGGCAAGTCGCAGACGCTGACGCTGCTGGTACACGGGCGCTACATCGACGACCACAACACCTTCGGCGCCTACAGCGCGGCCACCCTGCTCATGGGTATGGCCCTGGTCGTACTCCTCCTGATGACTCTCCTCGAACGCAAGCGGGGCACCGAATGATCACCGTGACCAACGCGCGCAAGAACTACGGTTCCTTCGCCGCTCTCGACGATGTCAGCATCGACATCACCTCCGGCGAGCTCACCGCCCTGCTCGGCCCGTCCGGTTCCGGCAAGTCCACGCTGCTGCGCTCGATCGCGGGCCTGGAGTCGCTGGACTCGGGCATCGTGCGGATCGCGGGCAACGACGTCACCCATGTGGCGCCGCAGAAGCGCGACATCGGCTTCGTGTTCCAGCACTACGCGGCGTTCAAGCACATGACCGTGCGTGACAACGTCGCCTTCGGCCTGACCATCCGCAAGCGGCCGAAGAAGGAGATCGACAAGCGCGTCGACGAACTGCTCGGCATCGTCGGGCTCGACGGTTTCCAGCACCGCTACCCGGCGCAGCTGTCCGGCGGTCAGCGTCAGCGCATGGCGCTGGCCCGCGCGCTGGCGGTGGACCCGCAGGTGCTGCTGCTCGACGAGCCGTTCGGCGCGCTCGACGCCAAGGTGCGCACCGATCTGCGGACCTGGCTGCGCAGGCTGCACGAGGAGGTCCACGTGACCACCGTGCTGGTCACCCACGACCAGGAGGAAGCCCTCGACGTCGCCGACCGGATCGCGGTGATGAACAAGGGCCGCATCGAGCAGGTCGGCACCCCGGAGGACGTCTACGACCGGCCTGCCAACGAGTTCGTGATGTCGTTCCTCGGCGCGGTGGCCCGGCTCAACGGCCACCTGGTGCGTCCGCACGACATCCGCATCGGGCGTGACCCGAGCATGGCGATGGCCGAGCACGAGGGCACCGCGGAATCGGCCGGGGTCACCCGGGCCACCGTGGAGCGCATCGTGCGCCTGGGCTTCGAGGTGCGCCTGGAGCTGCGCAACGCGGCCACCGGTGACCAGTTCGCCGCCCAGGTGACCCGCGGCGATGCTGCGGCGTTGCGGCTGACCGAGGGCGAGACGGTCTACGCCCGCGCCACCCGGATCCCGGATCTGCCGCAGAGCTGATCCACCCGACCGCCGCCCAGAGGCCCCGCCGACATCGCGTCGCGGGGCCTCTGTCGTGTCCGCGACCCGGTCGGCGCGGAATCGGCGCAGGTTAACCGGTACCGGCGGTCCATTTCCCGGTGCGACGCGCTCGGCCGGAAGCAATTTTCGCCGTCTCGCCCCGCATTGCGCACGACTGTGCATGACGCAGTGTCACAGGTAGAAGCATTTTTACTGGTGAGTAGCTTTTTCGGGGGCGGTTTCGACGCGCCGAAGGCACCGATTCGAGACGTCGGCAGAGTTGACGTGACTCCTCGTAGGTGTAACTATTGGAAACAGTAAACGTCCCTTGAGGAGAGGCAGTGACGACGATGTCTGCGCCCACCACCCCTGACGTCGATCCCGTAGTCGCGGAGGCTCAGGCGTACGCCGAGAAGTTGCTGATGCTGTCCGAGGCATCGGTCGACCGCCACTTCGACCCGTTCGAGGACATCGACTGGGACAACCCCGAGTTCGACCCTGATTACAAGCCCGAGCGCTGGATCCTGGTCACCTCGGCCGATCCCATCGGCCGCCACCCGTGGTACCAGTCGCTGCCGCAGGACGTGAAGATCGAGATCGGCAAGGTCCGCCAGGCCAACGTGGCCAAGGTCGGCCTGCAGTTCGAGGCCATCCTGATCATCGGCATGATGCAGCACATCTTCAATCTGAAGAACAACGACCCGGAATTCCGGTACTGCTCGCACGAGATGATCGAAGAGCACAACCACACCCTGATGTTCCAGGAGATGGTCAACCGGGTCGCCGACGTGCCGGGCATGAACCCGCTCGTGCGTCAGCTGCGCCACCTGGCCGCCCCGGTCGGCGCGCTGATGCCGAACCTGTTCTTCATGGCCGTGCTCGCCGGCGAGGAGCCGATCGACCACATCCAGAAGGACATCCTGCGCTCGGGTGACGACATCCACCCGATCATGCGCGGTGTGATGGCGATCCACGTGGCCGAGGAAGCCCGCCACATCTCCTTCGCGCACGAGTTCCTGAAGAAGAACGTGCCCGCTCAGCGGCCGTTCAACAAGTTCGTGCTCTCGATCGCGATGCCGACGATCATGTTCATCCTCGGACGCGCCATCGCGACGCCGCCGAAGTCCTTCTTCAAGCAGTTCGACATGCCCGCCGAGGTGCGCAAGGAGCTGTTCTACGGCTCCAAGGAGGCCAAGCAGGTCTTCGCCGACTACTTCATCGACGTGCGCGCGCTCGCCGATGAGGTCGGCCTGATGAACCCGGTCGCCAAGCGGGTCTGGAAGCTGCTGGGCATCGACGGTCCGTCGAGCCGGTACCGCTCGGAGCCCAAGCGCTCTGTCAAGCACGCAGTGGCCTGAGGCTCGGTCACCCATGCCTTATGTCGTCACGCAGTCGTGCTGTAGCGACGCCTCGTGCGTTTACGCCTGCCCGGTCAACTGCATCCACCCGACGCCGGACGAGCCGGACTTCCTGACCGCGGAGATGCTCTACGTCGATCCGGCGGCGTGTGTGGACTGTGGCGCCTGCGCCACGGCCTGCCCCGTCGACGCGATCACCTCGTCGAAGAAGCTGACCCACGAGCAGAAGCCGTTCATCGAGATCAACGCGGATTTCTACCGCGTGCAGCGGGACCGGCCGACGCTGGCCCGCCCGGTGATGCCGCCCGCCATCGACACCCGGCGCGCGGCGCTGCGGGTCGCGGTGGTCGGCTCCGGCCCGTCGGCGATGTACGCCGCCGACGAGCTGCTCACCCAGGCCGGCGTCTCGGTCACCATGTTCGACCGGTTGCCGCAGGCCTACGGCCTGGCCCGGCTCGGGGTCGCGCCGGATCACAAGCGCACCCGCAAGGTCGCCGACCTGTTCGACATCATGTCCGGGCAGGACGATTTCTCGACCTATCTCGACGTGGAGATCGGCAAGCACATCACCCACGCCGAGCTGCTCGAGCACTTCCACGGCGTGATCTACGCGGTGGGCGCGTCCGCGGACCGCAAGCTGGGCATCCCGGGTGAGGGCCTGCCGGGCAACGTCTCCGCCACCGACTTCGTCGCCTGGTACAACGGCCATCCCGACCACGCCGACGACGAGTTCGACCTGGATCAGAAGCGAGTGGTGATCGTCGGCAACGGCAATGTCGCTCTCGACGTGGCCCGCATCCTCACCGTCGATCCGGCCACCCTGGCCAACACCGACATCGCGCCCTACGCGCTGAAGGCGTTGCGTGAGAGCAAGGTCGAGGAGGTCGTGATCCTGGGCCGTCGTGGCCCGGCCGAGTCGGCGTTCACGGTGCCCGAGTTCGTCGGCCTGCTGGCCGCCGACATCGACATCGCGATCGACGGCGAGCTGCCCGAGGTCACCGCGGATCTGCCGTACAAGGTCGAGCAGAAGCTGCGCCTGCTGCACAGCGTCGCGCAGCGGCCGTTCGGTGAGCGTCGGCGCATCGTGTTCCGTTACCTGTCCTCGCCGGTGGAGATCGTCGGCACCGACACGGTGACCGGTGTGCGGGTCGAGCGCAACGAGCTGGTCGCCGACGAGTCGGGCCGCACCAGTGCCGTGCCGACCGGTGAGATCGATCTGCTCGAGGCGGGCGTGGTGCTCACCTCGGTCGGCTACCGCGGCGTGCCGACCAAGGATCTGCCCTTCGACGACGCGCGCGGTGTCATCCCGAACGCGCAGGGCCGCGTCCTGTCCGCCCCCGGCGGCGAGGTGGTGCCCGGCACGTACGTGACCGGCTGGATCAAGCGTGGTCCCACCGGTTTCATCGGCACCAACAAGTCCTGCGCGCAGGAGACCGTGCAGCAGCTGGCCGCGGACTTCAACGCGGGCACACTGCGCGAGCCGGTCCGCGACGCGCAGGAGTTCGACCGACTGGTACGCGCCCGCCGACCCCAGGCGCGCGCCGGTGGAGCCGCGGCCCCGCGCACGAGTTCGCTCAAGCGCCTGCTCGCCCGCGGCTGACGTTCACGACCGAGGCCCGCCACGTCCACTGGGACGACGTGGCGGGCCTTCGTCGTGCGCGGGTCACTGCGCGGTGAACCCACCGTCCACCGCGACCGCCGCGCCGGTGACGAACGAGGCCTCGTCGCTGAGCAGGAACGCGCACAGTGCCGCGATCTCCGCGGGCTGCGCGATCCGTCCGAGCGGGTGCAGCGCCGCCACGGCGGCCGCGCCCTCGTCGGTGGCGCCCATCGAGGACCGGAAGGCCGGGGTGTCGACCGCCCCCGAGATCAGCGCGTTCACCCGAACCCCCGCCGCCGCGGTCTCCAGCGCCACCGACCTGGTCAGCCCGACCACGCCGTGCTTGGCCGCCACATACGGCGCCACCGAGGCCATCCCGACGACGCCGAGGTTCGAGGCGTTGTTGAGGATCACGCCACCGCCGGAGGCGATGATCGCAGGCACTTGATGCCGCATCCCGTGGAACACACCGGTCAGGCTCAGATCCAGTTCGCGCCGCCAGCCGTCGTCATCGATCTCGGCGATCGAGCCCGACGCGGTGAGAGCCCCGGCGTTGTTGAAGGCGGCGTCGAGCCTGCCGTACTCGGTCAGCGCGGCCTGGGTGAGCCGGGCGACATCGGCGTCGACGGTGACGTCGGTCGGGACGAACAGCGCCCGTCCACCCGCCTGCCGGATCTCCTCGGCGACCCGCTCGCCCTGATCCTTGCCGCGCGATCCCAGCACCACGGCCGCGCCCTCGGCGGCGATGCGCAGTGCCAACGCCCGGCCGATGCCGGACCCGGCCCCGGTGACGATCACGACCTGGTCTGCGAAACGAGTGGACATTCGTATTCCCTTCTATGCCTCTGTGTCCGGGGGCCCGCTCGGGACCTCCGTGCTTCGAGTCAACGGGTGTCGGGGGTGGCGTGCTGGCGGGTATCCGTCGTGGCATTGACGTGTCATGGGAAAGCGGCGTGTACTACTCGCCACGGCTTCGCAATTCGGCGGCGATGAAATCCTGTCGCCATCAAATGAATTGATTACCGGTCGGTAAGTGCATTCGAATTCGGTCGAAACAAACCCGGGGATTGTATTTCGGCGACGCGTCAGTTGATTACTCGCGAGTAGCTGAATCTCGGAGTCTGTCAGGCGATTCCATCGCGTCGAGGGGACTGGACGGTCGTCCGCATGCCTGCTCACCTGCATTGATCCGCTAACTAGGGTCTAAAGTCCCGTCTTTCGTATCAATCGCGCAGCAATTCGGTCATGGCGCAGCTAATCTGTGCGAGCTGTTTGGAAGACGACCGCGGCCACATGGTGCGCTCGCGTGCTGGACGTGGTCACGGTGCGTTGACGGGATAGCAAATACATGACCAGAGGTCTGGGCTTGAGTATCGGTGCGGTCAATGCGATCTCGGCGGTGGTCGCCGAAGATGCGGCCAAACCCGCGGTGCGAACACGGCGCACCGCACTCACTTTCGACGACGCGGGCAGGCCCCGCATCGGCGCGATCAACGACTTCGCCTCGGCGATCACCGATTTCGCCGACCTGAGCCGTGATCCGGAGCCGATGGTGATCGGCGGACGCTTCTACTCGGCGACCAACCTGATCGCCGCGGTGGTCACCGGGCTCATCGAGCTGGCCGATCCGGCGGCGGGCATCGTGCTCACCTATCCGGCGGTGTACACCGACAAACAGGTGTCGCTGCTCGGCCAGGCGCTACACCTGGCGGGGGCGGGCCAGGTGCTGCTCGTGCCCGAGCCGGTGGCCGCGGCCGAATGGCTCGAGGTCGAGAACGGGCCGCTGGAACCGGGATTCGTGCTCGTCTACGATCTCGGCGCCACCAGCCTGGACCTCACGGTGCTGCGCGTCGGGCCGGACTGGCCGCATCATCCGATGGTGGGTGCGCCGGTGCGCTCCACCGACTTCGGCGGAAAGCCGCTGGGGGAGATGATCGCTCGCTACGCGGGTGAACCGCGCGGCGGCAGGCACGCCCAGACGCTCACCTCGATGGTGAACATCGACGCGTTGCGCGGTGAGCACATTCGCGACACCTTCCCTCTGGTCAGCAAGACCGTAGCGGGCGCGGGCCTGCGCCTGGCGGATCTGTCGCGGATCCTGGTCGTCGGTGGTGCCACCCGGGCACCCGAAGTCGCGGGCACCCTGGCCGAACTCGGCGTTCCGCTGGTCACCGTGGCCGATCCGGCGCAGGTCATCGCCTCGGGCGCCGCCGCCCTGGCCGCCCGGACCTTCGCGCCCGAACAACCGAACACCGGCGCCGGACCGCACGTGGCCGTGTTCTCCAGCGCCGCCGTGGTTTCCGCGCTGGCCATGTCGGCGATGACGGTGTTCGGCAGCCCCTTCGACCCGGGCCTGACCCCGGTACTCGACCGTTTCCCCGCACTCGGCGCCCCCGCCGAGGCGCTGCTCTACGACATGAGTGCGGACCTCGTCGCCGCCCGCACCTCCGGCTTGCTCGGCGCGATCGACCCGGCCACCGGCCGCGTCGGCGTCGCCGGGGCGACCGTGGCCGCCCGCACCGCCTACGAGATGTTCCTCGGCGCGGGCGAAACGCCCGGCAAGACGGTCGCCGGCGGCGAGCGCGGCAACTCCGGCCACCAGGACGCGAGCAACGAATGCCGCTCACCCCTGCTGGCCCGCACCACCTACGGCGACCCCGCGCGCTTCATCAACCCGCTGCCGTTCGCGGATCGCACGGCCCCCAAGCCCGGCACCAAGCCCGGCACCAAGCCCGGCACCCCATCGGAACCCGGCCCGATCTCCGGCCCCGGTCCGATCACGGGCCCGGGCACCCCGTCGATCCCCGGCACGCCGACCGGCCCCGGCTCCTCGACCCCCGGCACTCCCTCCGACGGCCCGTCGACTCCCGGCAGCGGCCTGCCCGGTGACATCGGCACCTCACACCCCGGAACCTCGCCGGGCACAGGGCCTTCCGATCCCGGCCACACTTCTCCCGGTGGAACCGGGGATGGTTCCACCGGGGGAGGCTCGACCGGTGGTGGTGCTTCGACGGGTGGCGCGGGGTCGTCCCCGGGCGGCGCGTCCGGTGGGGGAGCAGGTGACGGCGGTGCGTCCGGCGGCTCGACTCCCAGCGGTGGCGGGTCCGACGGTGGATCAGCCGGCGGGGGAGGCGCGTCCGGCGGCGACGGCTCCGGCGGTGCGTCGGGTGGTGCCGGTGGAGCCTCGGGCGGCGGCGCCTCCGGTGGTGGGGCGTCCGGCGGGAACGGTGGAGGGGGTGCTTCGGGTGGTGGCGCGTCCGGCGGAGGCGGCGACTCCTCTGGAGGTGGCGGTGCCTCGGGCGGCGGTGGGGGTGCCTCGGGCGGTGGTGGCGGTGCCTCGGGCGGTGGCGGAGGCGGCGATTCCTCCGGTGGCGGGGGTGCCTCGGGTGGCGGTGCGTCTGGAGGTGGCGGCGCCTCAGGTGGTGGCAACGGCGCGTCCGGCGGTGGTGCTTCGGGTGGTGGCAACACCGCGGGTGGTGGCGGTGCGTCGGGTGGCAACACCTCGGGCGGTGGCGGTGCGTCCGGCGGGGGCGCTTCGGGTGGTGGCGCATCCAGCGGCGCCTCGGACAGCTCCTCCGGCGGATCCTCGAAGGGTGGCCCGTCCGCCGGCGGCGGAGCATCATCCAGCGGCTCGAAGGGCGGCGCTTCCTCCGGCGGCTCGAAGGGTGGCGGCGTAGGCGGTGGTGGAGGCGCAGGTGGTGGAGGCGGCGGCGGTGGTGGCGGCGGTTCTCGCCGCTGACCCGCTGCGGCCCCACCACGCGATTCGGCCCCGAACTTGGCCTGCCCGCAATCCAGTTGGATGTGCAGCTGAACTGCCGGGCGCTGCCGGGTTGGGCCTGCGGTCGAAGTGCCGGGCGCAACCGAGTTGAGCCTGCGGCCGACCCGCAGGGCACGCCACGGCTGCTGTCCCCGAGGGCTCACCGTCGACTCGAGGATGGGCGGCCACCGAGATCGGTCGACGGGATGCCGATGGGAACGTCGCTGCGGACCACACCCAGCGGTGCGGTCGAAACCGGTTGGGGTGGGGTGGGAGTGGGCTGGTCGAAGGGTTGAAAGGGAAGGTATGTGTCGGTGGGGGCGGGCACAATGGGGTGGTGGCTGAACGTGGGGGAGCGCCGAAGCTGATCGCGCTCGATGTGGATGGGACTCTGCTGGATTCGGGGTTCGCGGTGCGCGAGCGCGTGATCGCGGCGGTGCGGGCGGCGGTGGCGGCGGGGGCACACGTGGTGGTGACCACCGGACGCACGGTGCTCACCACCCGTCCGGTGCTGCGCGAACTCGGGCTCACCGAGGGACATGCGTTGTGCTCCAACGGAGCCGTGCACGTCGATGTTGCCGGGGGCCATCCGGTGGCGGTGCAATCGTTCGATCCCGCGCCCGCGGTTCTCGCGCTGCTCGCGTTGTTCCCGGAGATGGTCTTCGCGGCCGAGCGGGTCGGGGTGGGCACCTGGGCGACGGGGCAGGGTCCGGGGGAGTTCTCGATCGGTGAGTTCCAGCTCGTCGACCACCGGATGCTGAGCAGCGAACCGACACCCCGGCTCAACGGCTGGTGGCCCGCCGGTTCGGTGGAGGACATGCTGGGCAGGCTCGCGAGCCTGGAGGTGCCCGACGCGTCCTGGGTGCACGGCGAATACGGTCCGTGGCTCACCGTGTCGCGGCGCGGGGTGTCCAAAGGCTGGGCGCTGGAACGGCTCCGGCGCACCCTCGGCGTGGCCCCGGACGCGACGCTCGCGATCGGCGACGGCTTCAACGATCGCGAGATGCTGCGCTGGGCAGCGCATTCGGTGGCGATGGCCGGATCACCCGATGCCGTGCTCGCCCTGGCCGACGAGGTGACCGGCGGTGTCGCCGAGGACGGTGTCGCCACCGTCCTCGAACGCTGGTTCGGCTAACCGCGCTCGCCGGTCGCGGCGGCAGCCGTCATCGCGACGAAGTGCGGGTTGGTCATGATCCCGAGGACATTGCCGAACGGGTCGATCACCGCCGCGGTCGCGAATCCGGCGCCGTCACCGCGCTGAGTGATCGGCTCGTATTCGGTCGCGCCGAGGTCGAGCAGCCGGGCGAAGGTGGCCGCCAGATCGTCGACGTGCCAGAACACCACGCCGCCGCCACCGGGTGCGTGGTGCGCGCCCGCCGGGGCGTAGGCGCGGTTGATGAGGCCCAGCTCGGCCTGCATCGGGCCCACCCGGAACTCGTAGTAGCCGCCCGGCACCTCGTAGTACGGGGCGAGGCCGAGAAACTCGGTGTACCAGTCCTTGGCGGCGGCGAGATCGTCGGCGTAGTAGGTGGTGGTGGCCATTCCGCGCAGCATCGGGGCTCCTCGGTAGTCGATGTGATGCGAACCAGATTGCCAGGCAAAGTGCTCACCGAATGATCACTTTTCCCGGCAGAATCTCCGAGTATGCGAGCGGACAGATTGGTGGCCACCCTGCTGTTGATGCAGGCGCGCGGCCGGGTGACGGCGGCCGAGATCGCCACCGAACTGGAGGTGTCGGTGGCCACCGCCCGCCGCGATCTCGAGGCTCTGTCGGCGGCGGGCATCCCGGTGTATCCGCAGGCGGGTCGCGGTGGAGGCTGGTCACTGATCGGCGGCGCCCGCACCGACCTGTCCGGACTGACGGCGGGCGAGACCCGGGCCCTGTTCCTGCTGGCGGGCCCGGCCGCCGAGGCCGCCCCGGAGCTGAAATCGGCGCTGCGCAAACTCGTCCGCGCCCTCCCACAGACCTTCCGCGCCGACGCCGCGGCGGCCGCCGACGCGGTCGTCGTGGACCCCGCCCGCTGGGGCCGCCCCGATGCCGCCCGGCCACCGACGCTGCCCGACCTCGAACGCGCGGTGGTGGCCCGGCGCCGGGTGCGCATCGACTACGAACGCGCCGGTACCCGCACCACTCGCACCGTCGATCCGTGGGGCCTGGTGGACAAGGACACGCGCTGGTACCTGATCGCCGGTACCGATCGCGGCAGCCGGACCTTCCGTCTCGACCGTATCGGCACCGTCGAAGTCCTGGACGAAACCTTCGACCGTCCCGCCGATTTCGACCTCCGCGCGGCGTGGTCGGGCATCGTCACCCGCATGGAGCAACGGCGTTCGGCGGCCACCGCCACCGTGCTCGTCTCCGCCGCGCTGGCCCCGATCCTGGCCGACCAGCAGGGCCGCCACTGCACCCTGCTCGGCCCCGCCGCCGACGGCCGGGTCCGCGCCTACATCACCGCCGACACCCCGAAGATGGTCGCCCGTCAGCTCGCGGGCTGGGGCGCCGATGTCGAGGTGATCGATCCACCGGAGATCAGGGCCGAGCTCGTCGCCCTCGGCCGGGAGCTGGTCGAGGGAAACGGCTGAGCCCTCGTGACCGGGGCAACCGCTACGAGAAGCCCTGTACCCCGGCCACATCCGCGGTGCGAACCGCGGTCAGCCGCGTTCGAGCCGGGCGGCCAGTGCCCGGACGACCTCGCTCGCCACCACCGCGTGCCCGCTGGTCGTGAAGTGGATGAGATCGGCGCTCATCAGCTCGGGCCGCAGCCGCACCGGATGGTCCCAGAACTCGGTGAGCACGGCATCGAATTCCGCTGCCACCGCGCGGATCACGGCGTTCATCTGGGCCATGCGCGGGCGCATCGCACGCATCGGCGCCATGCGTTCGATGGTCCACACATCGGCCACCGTGAAGGTCGACAGCTGGGCACCGGTGTCGGCCAGGGTCGCGAAGATCGCGGAGAGGTTGTCCCGCAACCGGTTCGGATCGCCGCCCGCCTCGAACAGATCGTTGCCACCGCAGCTGATATGCACGAGGTCCGGTGTGAACTCCAGGATCTCGGGTAGTTGATGCCGCCGCACCTGCGCACTGGTGGCACCGACCCGTCCGGTATTGCGGTAGACGAGTGCGGGATTCACCGCCGACAGGGTGGCGGCGACCCGGTCGGCCCAGCCGCCGGGCGCATACCCGGGGCTGGAGTCGCCGGTGCCCGCGGCGATGGAGTCGCCCAGCACGGCGAACCGCTGCCAGGGCGCGTCACGGAGTGCGGCGATCGCACGGTCCGGGGCGAGCAGCAGTGGGTCGTCGGCTTCGGTGAAGGGGCTCGACAGTGGTGTGGTGGAAGACATTTCAGGACTCCTGGATTCGGCCGCCGGTCAGCGACGGCAGGGCGAGCAGCAGGGCGACGGCGATGCCGATCGCCGCGCACAGGGCGAAGAGACTGTGGAAGGCGCGCAGGGTGTCGTCGGGGATCGCGGTGAAGACCGCGGCGAGCACGGCGATGCCGAGGGCGCCGCCCACCTGCCGCGAGGTCACGTTCATCCCGATCCCGACCGCGAACTGGTGCGGGGGCAGCGCGCTCGCCGCCGCGGTGCCGAGCACGGTGACCACGATGCCGATCCCGCCGCCACCGAGCAGCCCGGCGGGCACCCAGGCCGACCACAGAGCCGGATCGGGACCGAACGCGTCGGTGCTCATCCAGACCAGCGCGGCCGTGTACAGCAGCGCGCCCACCACTCCGGACCAGCGCCGTCCCCGGGCGCTGGTGACCCGGCCGACGAGCACCGAGGTCACCATCGACGCCGCCGCGCCCACGGTGAGCGCCGCCGCCGATTCGAGCACCGAGTAGCCCCAGAGCGCGTCCAGGAACATCGGCCCGGCCAGCAGCCAGGCGAACATCGACGCGGTGAACAGGAACGACCCGGCATTGGCGAGCGCGAATTGTCTGCTGCGCCACAGCCCGACGGCCACCGCGGGCTCGGGATGACGCCGTGAGCGCAGCAGCGCGAATGCCACGAGCGCGGTGCCGCCCAGCAGCGCGGCGAGGGTCCCGGGTGCCGTCCACCCCCAGCTCTGCCCCTCGGTGACCGCCGCGACGACGGCACCGAGACCCAGCGCCACCGCGAGTGTGCCCACCGGGTCGGGCAGCGCGCTCGTGCGGCGCTCGTCCTTGCCGGGCAGGCGCAGTCCGGGCACGATCAGCGCCAGCGCCACCGGCACATTCACCAGGAACACCGCCCGCCAGCCCAGACTCTCGACCAGCGCGCCGCCGACGGCGGGCCCGACCACCGCGGCGAACCCACCCGCGGCTGTCCACACCGCGATGGCGCTGCCGATCTTGTCCCTCGGCGTCGCCGCGAGTACGAGCGCCAGCGCGGCGGGGACCATGAACGCCGCCGTCATGCCTTGCAGCACGCGCCCGGCGATGAGCCAGCCCGCGCCCGGCGCGAGCCCGCACAGCAGCGAGGTGAGGGCGAAACCCGCCAGTGCCAGCGCGAACAACTTGCGCCTGCCGAGCACGTCGGCGAGCCTGCCCGCCGGGGTGAGCAGCGCGGCGAAGGCGACGGCGTAACCACTGACGATCCAGGTCAGCGTGCTGGTCGCGGTGCCGGGGTAGGAGGTGGCGATGGACGGGAACGCGATATTCACCACCGACAGATCGAGAAAGGCGATGAACGCGGCACCCGCGGCGACGGCCAGGGTGCGGCGCGCGGCGGTGTCCGGTGGTGGGAGGGGCCGAGCGGAGACGTCGGTCATGGAGAAGTTCCTTCGCGGGAGAAATAAGAACGTACGATCGTTCGTAAATAAAAGTACGACCGATCGTGCATTCAGGCAAGAGGCGGTGGAACAATGGAGTCCATGACCCAGCTGACCGAGCCCGGCGACCAGCGACTGGCCAAGGGCGCGCGTGCCAGGGCGAGCATCGCCCGTCGCGCCGCCGAACTCGCCTCCGTCGAGGGCCTCGACGGCATCAGCATCGGCATGCTCGCCACCGACCTCGGCATCAGCAAGAGCGGCATCGCGACCCTGTTCGGCACGAAGGAAGCACTCCAGCTCGCTGCCGTACGGGCCGCCCGCGACGTGTTCGTCGAGCGGGTGATCGCCCCGAGCCTGCGCGAACCCGCCGGCCTCGGCCGCATCCGCACCCTCATCGAGCGCTGGTTCGCCCACATCGAGAACCCGCCCTTCCCCGGCGGCTGCTTCCGCGTCGCCACCCTGGCCGAGTTCAGCAGCAAACAGGGCGCGGTCCGCGACGCCGTGGTCGCCGACCGCGACGAATGGCTGGCCCTGCTGACCACCGAGGTCGGCAAGGCTCAGGATCTCGGCGACTTCCCCGGCGCCGACCCCGGACAGTTGGTCTTCGAACTCGACGCGGTGGTGAGCGCCGCCAATATCGCCCGGCAGGTGGGTGATTCGGCCCGCGTCGAAGCGGCGCGCGTGATCGCCGGTCGGCTGCTCGCGGGGTGAGGAGACGACGACGGCGCCGCAACCCGTGGGTTACGGCGCCGGTCGGCGTGTCGGTCGCGGCCCGGGGTGCGAGTTGTTCGCTGTCGGACACGAGGGATCGCGGGTCAGTGATGGTGGGTGTGCCGGTGTGGGTTCGGGGTTTCGGTGGTGAGGGTGAAAGCGGCGGTGCGGACGGTGTCGTCGTGGCGGAAGTCGAGGAACAGGCGGTAGGTGCCGGGACCGGGAACTGCGGTGTGGAAGGTGATCTCGGGTCCGGGTGGGGTGATGCCGTCGCCGGGTTCGCCGGTGGGGTGGACGTGCACGTAGGCGAGGTCGCCGGCGCGCAGGATCACGAGATGGCCGAAGGCGGCCAGGTAGGGCTGTAGATCGGTGACGGGCGCGCCGTCCTTGTGGACGGTCAGGGTGAGCAGCTCGCCCTCGGCGCGCAGCTCGCCGTCGACGGTGACCTCGTAGCCGTCCACCGTGGCCGTTCGGTTCACCGCCGGGACCGGTTGCGGCGCATAGTGTCCCGCGACGGCGAGATCGGCACCGAGGGTGAGGGTGCGCCCGAGTGCGCGCGGCGCGATGTCGGTGAACACGCGGTAGGCGCCCGCCTCGGGCAGGTTCAGTCTGATGGCCCAGGTGCCGTCGGCCTCGCGGCGCGGATGGACATGCCAGAACCCGGTGAGCTCCCGTCGCGCCACGATCAGATGCAGCTCGCGGTCGTGGAGCTGGTCGAACTCCGTCACCGGCGCCCCGTCCGGCCCCAGAATCCGGAACCGGAAGTCGATCTCACCCGGCTCGACGATCGCGGTGTCGAGATCGAGCGTGTACCCGTCCTGGGTGATCTGCAAGCCACCCGGAGTCCCGGCATCGTGGCCGGCGTGGGCATCGTGCCCGGCGGTGTGCTCGTGGTGGTGGCCGGTGTGGATGGTCATCGTCTTCGCCCCTCTGTGCCGTTTGCGTTGTCACGAACATATACCCCCTGGGGGTATGCAGTAAAGAGGTGAGGGCTTGTGAGGTAGGTCACCGGTATCGGGATCGCCGGAACTCAGGTCAGGTCGGCGAGGAGGGCGGCCAGTTCTTCGGCACGGATGGCGACGTCGATGTGCCCCCGGGCAGGGCGTGGACGTCGAACGTCGACCGAGTCGAATCCGGCTCGGAGACCGGGGTGAACGGTGACGGAGTCAGGCCGAGAGTTCGAGGTCCGCGGCGACGGCGGTGTCGAAGCGCGCCCAGATCACCTCGGTCAGGCCGGTGTGGGCGCCGATGACCTCCGCGTGGGTGATCCCGGGCGCGGCGGCGAGCAGCCGGTCGGTGAGCAATCCGGGTGCCAGGAACCACGGGGCGACCACGATTCGCGCGGAGCCACGGGCACGCAATCGGTCGACGGCGAGGTTGATGCTGGGTTCGACTGTCGCGAAGCAGATCTCGGTGCGCAGGCCGGTCAGCGCTGCCAGCCTGCGCGCGACAGCGGCGGTCCGCCGGTTGGCCGCCGCATCGCTCGAGCCCACCGCCGCCACCGCCACGCCGGGCCGCATGTCGAGTGTGGACCGGTCGCGTTCGGGATGTCCGGCGGCGGCGACGCGATCACCCAGCGCCGCGATGAGCAGCGGATCGGGGCCGAGGACCTCGGCCTGGGTCAGGCGCAGCCGGGGATGACGCCGGGTCACCTCGGCCAGCAGCGCGGGCAGATCGACCCGCGCGTGAAAAGCGTTGCCCAGCAACAGGGGAACCACGATCACCTCGCGGTGACCCTGGGCGGCGAGATCGTCGGCGACCTGCTCCACCGACGGGGCGCTGAGATCGAGGAAGGCCAGCCGGACCGTGAGCTCGGGCCGCGCGGCCGCGACATCGGCGACCACCGCCGCCATCGTCGCCGCCGACCGCGGATCACGGCTGCCGTGCGCGACCGCCAGCAACGCGGGCCCGCCACCGCCGCGCGGCACCCCGAGGGGGCCGCGCAGCGGGGCGAGCGTGTGCGTCATCAGACCGCGGTACCGACCTCGACGGAGGTCAGCACATCGCCGACCAGACCCGCGGCCAGAGTGTTGCCGCCCGCGGGGTCGATCAGCAGGAACGACCCCGTGTGCCGGTTGGTGCGGTAGTCGTCGGCCGGGATCGGCTCGGCCAGGCGCAGCGAGACCCGGCCGATGTCGTTGAGCTCCAGCGACTCCGGGCTCTCCTGCGCGGTCAGGGTCTGCTCGTCGAAGCGCTCCACGAGCGCGCCGACGATCGCCTGAGTGGTCTTGGTGCCGTGCTTGAGCAGCAGGCGCGCGCCGGGGCGCAGCGCCTTGTCGCCGAGCCAGCAGACCGTGGCGTCGAAGGTGTCGATCGGCTCCGGCGCGTCGGCGGGCGAGGCGATGATGTCGCCGCGCGAGATGTCGACCTCGTCGGCCAGCAGCAGCGTCACGCTGCGGCCCACCTGGGCGACCGCCAGCTCACCGTCGGGAGTGTCGACCCGCTCGACGGTGGTGCGCTTGCCCGAGGGCAACACCACGATCTCGTCACCGGGGGAGACCGAGCCCGCCGCGATCTGGCCGGCGTACCCGCGGTAGTCGGGGTACTCGGCGGTGCGCGGGCGGATCACGTACTGCACCGGGAAACGCAGGCCGATGGCGTGCGCGCCGGTCGAATCCGCGTCCACCGGCACCGACTCCAGGTGCTCGATCAGCGAGGGACCGTCGTAGTACGGGGTGTTCGCCGAACGGCTGGCGATATTGTCGCCGTGCAGCGCCGAGACCGGGATCTCGAGCACGTCGGACTCGGCCCAGCCCAGCTTCGCGGTGAGGGTGCCGAACTCGGCGGAGATCTCGGCGAACACCTCGGCCGGATTGTCGACCAGGTCGATCTTGTTCACGGCCAGCACCAGGCGCGGCACGCCCAGCAGCGCCAGCACGGCAGCGTGGCGGCGGGTCTGCTCGATGACACCCTTGCGCGCGTCCACCAGCAGGATCACCAGCTGCGCGGTGGACGCGCCGGAGACCGTGTTGCGGGTGTACTGCACGTGGCCGGGGGTGTCGGCCAGCACGAACGAACGCTTCGGCGTGGCGAAGTAGCGGTAGGCCACGTCGATGGTGATGCCCTGCTCACGCTCGGCGCGCAGGCCGTCGACGAGCAACGACAGGTCCGGGGTGGACAGACCCTTGTCGACCGAAGCGCGGGTGACCGCGTCGATCTGATCGGCCAGCACGGACTTCGTGTCGTAGAGCAGGCGTCCGACCAGAGTGGACTTGCCGTCGTCGACAGAACCGGCGGTGGCCAGCCTCAATAGGTCGGACATCAGAAATAACCCTCTCGCTTGCGGTCTTCCATGGCGGCCTCGGACACGCGGTCGTCGCCACGGGTCGCACCACGTTCGGTCAGTCGGGACGCGGCGACCTCGGCCAGGATGGCCTCGTTGTCGGCGGCGTCGGAGATGATGGCGCCGGTGGTGGAACCGTCGCCGACGGTGCGGTAACGCACCGAACGGGTCTCGAGGACCTCGGTCTCGTTCGGGCCGCCCCACACGCCGGGGGTCATCCACATGCCGTCGCGCTGGTACACCGGGCGCTCGTGGGCGTAGTAGATGCTGGCCAGGTCGATGTCCTCGCGGGCGATGTAGCGCCAGATGTCGAGCTCGGTCCAGTTGCTCAGCGGGAACACGCGCACGTGCTCACCCGGGGCGTGCTTGCCGTTGTAGAGGTTCCACAGCTCGGGACGCTGACGCTTGGGGTCCCACTGGCCGAAGGCGTTGCGCAGCGAGAAGATCCGCTCCTTGGCGCGCGAACGTTCCTCGTCGCGGCGGCCGCCGCCGAAGACCGCGTCGAAGCGGTGCTCGGTGATGGCGTCGAGCAGCGGGACGGTCTGCAGCGGGTTGCGGATGCCGTCGGGACGCTCGGTGAGACGACCGTCGGCCAGGTACTCCTCCACCGAGGCCACGTGCAGGCGCAGGCCGTACTTCTCGACCACCTTGTCGCGGAACTCGAGCACCTCGTCGAGGTTGTGCCCGGTGTCCACGTGCAGCAGCGCGAACGGCAGCGGCGCGGGCCAGAAGGCCTTGAGCGCCAGGTGCAACAGGACCGTGGAGTCCTTGCCGCCGGAGAACAGGATCACCGGCCGCTCGAACTCGCCGGCGACCTCACGGAAGATGTGGATCGCCTCGGATTCCAGCGCCGCGAGGGTGTCGAACTCGGTCAGGCCGAGCTCGCGTTCGGTGGTGTGGGTACTCACAGGCTCACTCCCAGAGGTGGTGACGGTCATGATTGGTGCAATCCGCACTCGGTCTTGGCGAGGCCGGCCCAGCGGCCACTGCGCGGATCGGACCCCGGCTCGGGCTTGCGCGTGCACGGCGCGCAGCCGATGGACGGGTAACCCTCCTCCACCAGGGGATTGACGAGAATGCCATTGGCCTCGATGTAGGCCTGCATCTCGTCGTCGGACCACGGTGCGATCGGGTTGATCTTCACCAGTCCGAAA
Source organism: Nocardia sp. NPDC004415 (assembly GCF_053602435.1). Classification (NCBI taxonomy): domain Bacteria; kingdom Bacillati; phylum Actinomycetota; class Actinomycetes; order Mycobacteriales; family Nocardiaceae; genus Nocardia; species Nocardia sp. NPDC004415. The sequence continues at coordinate 140,279 of NZ_JBSGDP010000002.1, read as the reverse complement.
GCTTCGTCGAAGGTGATCAGCGGCGCGTTGGCGCGGGTGGGGGCCTCCACCCGGCGGATACCGGTGATCCAGGCGTTGTAGCCCGCCAGCGACTTCGTCAACGGCACCACCTTGCGCAACCGGCAGCATTCGCCCGCGTCGCGCGCGAACAGATCCTTGCCCAGCAGTTCGTCCTGCTCGGCGACGCTGTGCTCGGGCCGCACATTGACCACGTTCACCCCGTACACGGCCTCCACCGCGTCCCGGGTGCCCATGGTCTCGGCGAAGTGGTAACCGGTGTCGAGGAACAGCACGTCCACGCCGGGCCGGGTCTGCGCGGCCAGATGCACCAGCACGCCGTCCTGCATGTTCGACGCGACGATGTAGCCGGTGCCGAAGGTGCGGTCGGTCCAGGCGATCAGCTCGGCGGCCGAGGCGTCGGGGCCGAGTTCGGCCGCGCCCTGCTCGGCGAGCGCGCGCAGCTCGTCTTCGGACAGTTTCGTCGCGAGATTCGTTGTCACTGGGGGGATCTCCTCATCGCCTATCGGAGGTCGGCCTCATCGGCGCGCACGGCCCACACCGCGAAGCGTTCGCCGGCTTCCCGGTTCTTCACGAAATTGCGCACGACGCGTTCGATGTAGTCGCCGAGCTCCACGCTGGTGACCTTGTGCTGACGCAGCTTGCGGCCGAATCCGGAATCCAGGCCGAGGCTGCCACCCAGGTGAACCTGGAAGCCCTCGACCTGATTCCCGGAGCCGTCGTCGACGAGCTGGCCCTTGAAGCCGATGTCGGCGATCTGGGAGCGGCCGCACGAGTTCGGGCAGCCGTTGATGTTGATGGTGATCGGCACGTCGAGCTGGGCGTTGATGTCGGCCAGGCGCTGCTCGAGCTCCGGCGCCAGCACCTGCGAGCGCTTGCGGGTCTCGACGAAGGAGAGCTTGCAGAACTCGATGCCACTGCACGCGAGCAGGTTTCGCCGCCAGATCGACGGACGGGCCTGCAGGCCCAGCGGTTCCAGCTCGTCGATCAGCGCGTCGACCTGGTCGTCGGCGATGTCGAGGATGATCAGCTTCTGGTACGGGGTGAAGCGGATGCGATCCGAACCGTACTTCTCGGCGGCGTCGGCGACCTTGCTCAGGATGGTGCCCGAGACGCGGCCCGCGATGGGGGAGAAGCCCACGGCGTTGAGGCCGTTGCGCAGCTTCTGCACGCCGACGTGATCGATCGGCTTGTCCGGCTGCTCCGGCGCGGGGCCGTCGATCAGCTTGCGCTTCAGGTACTCGTCCTCGAGCACCTGGCGGAACTTCTCGATGCCCCAGTCCTTGATCAGGAACTTCAGGCGGGCCTTGGTGCGTAGCCGGCGGTAGCCGTAGTCCCGGAACACCGAGACCACGCCCTCCCACACATCGGGCACCTCGTCGAGCGGAATCCACGCGCCGACCCGCTGGGCCAGCATCGGATTGGTGGACAGGCCGCCGCCGACCCAGAGGTCGAGGCCCGGCCCGTGCTCGGGGTGGTTCACGCCGATGAAGGCGACGTCGTTGATCTCGTGCACCACGTCCTGCTGGCCCGAGATGGCGGTCTTGAACTTGCGGGGAAGGTTGGAGTACTCCTTCTTCCCGATGTAGCGCTTGACGATCTCGTCCACGGCCGGGGTCGGGTCGATGATCTCGTCGAGCGACTCGCCCGCCAGCGGCGAGCCGAGGATGACACGCGGGCAGTCGCCGCACGCCTCGGTGGTGTGCAGGCCGACCGACTCGAGCCGCCGCCAGATCTCCGGGACGTTCTCGACCTCGATCCAGTGGTACTGGACGTTCTCGCGGTCGGACAGGTCGGCGGTGTCGCGGCCGAACTCGGTGGAGATGCCACCGACGGTGCGCAGCTGGGCCACATTGAGCGCGCCGCCGTCGCAGCGCACCCGCATCATGAAGTACTTGGCCTCGAGCAGGTCGATGTTGTCGTCGTCGGTCCAGGTGCCGTCGTAGCCCTCTTCGCGCTGGGTGTAGAGACCCCACCAGCGGAAGCGGCCACGCAGGTCGGCCTTGTCGATCGAATCGAAGCCGCCCTTGGCGTAGATGTTCTCGATGCGCGCGCGGACGTTGAGCGGGTTGTCGTCCTTCTTGGACTGCTCGTTCGGGTTGAGCGGCTCGCGGTAGCCGAGGGCCCACTGGCCTTCGGAGCGGCGGCGCACGGGCTTGCCGGTACGGGCGCGCGGCGCCACCGGGGCGTCACCGTTGGACCGGTCGGGGCGGACGCGGCGCTCGCGCTCGGGACGGGCCTGCGTCGGCTGCTCGGTCGCAGCGGCGTCGGTGCTCGACGTCATGTGGGGTCGCTCCTGCGGGGTGGGTGGTACATCCGTGCTGAAGGCGCGAGGGGCTGGCTCGCGTCAGGTGGTCAGCGGGCCGATGAAAGTCGAAGGCACCGGGGGATACCCGGGCGTGGACGCCGCTGCGCTACCGGGGGAAACCGGGCCGACAACAGGCGCTGCAGACGCGCTGGAAGTCGACGTGGCGACGGGCCACGAGTCGTACTCCAGATGCGTGCATGTGCCTATTGTGCCATGTCAGCCGGGTCGTTCCGACCGCAAGGAGATATTTCCCGCACTTTCGAGGGAAATTCCCTGGACGGCCGTCCTGTTCTGTGACGGGGGTCATAGTTCGCCCTTCGGAAGCGACCTCTGATTCGTCCGAGGCCCCTCCTGTGCGGTACGGCACAGCACCACGATGCCCGGGTGCGGCGCGGTGACGGCGCTCGCACCGGCCGAGGGCCCGTGCGGGAACGGCCGTCGGGGCCGGGCAGACTGGAGTGGTGACTTCCAGCGCTGCCACCGGGGTATCCGGCGTGACACCGGCCGATACCGATCGGCCGGTGCTGCGCGACTTCGGCGGCGGCGCGTTCGGTGTCTACGTGCACGTGCCGTTCTGCGCGACGCGCTGCGGATACTGCGACTTCAACACCTATACGGCGGGGGAGTTGGGGACCTCGGCCTCGCCGCAGTCCTGGCTCGAGGCCCTGCGCGGAGAACTCGCGACCGCCGCGACCGAGTTCTCCGGGCTGCCGAGCGCGACGCCGGAGGTGTCGACGATCTTCGTCGGCGGCGGAACACCCTCGCTGCTCGGCGGCGACGGGCTGGCCGCGGTTCTCGACGCGGTCCGCGCGAACTTCACCCTGGCCGCCGATGCCGAGGTGACCACCGAATCCAATCCGGAGTCCACGTCGCCGGAATTCTTCGCCCGTCTGCGCGAGGCCGGCTACACCCGGATCTCCCTGGGCATGCAGTCCGCGGCGCAGCACGTGCTGAAGATCCTGGACCGGACCCACACACCCGGCCGCGCGGTCGCCGCCGCGAAGGAGGCCAGGGCGGCCGGGTTCGAGCACGTCAACCTCGACCTCATCTACGGCACGCCGGGGGAGTCCGACGCCGACCTCGACGCGAGCCTCGATGCCGTGCTCGCCGCCGGTGTCGACCACGTCTCGGCCTACTCGCTGATCGTCGAGGACGGCACCGCCCTGGCGCGCAAGGTCCGTCGCGGCGAGCTGCCCGCGCCGGACGAGGACGTCCTCGCCGCCCGCTACGAGCGCATCGACGCCCGCCTGGCCGAGGCGGGACTGTCCTGGTACGAGGTCTCCAACTGGGCGGCGAGCGATGCCGCCCGGTGCCGTCACAACCTCGGCTACTGGGACGGCGGCGACTGGCTCGGTGCGGGCCCCGGCGCCCACAGCCATGTCGGCGGGGTCCGCTGGTGGAACGTCAAGCATCCCGCCCGCTACGCCGACCGGGTCGGCCTCGGTGGACTGCCCGCCGCGGGCTGGGAGTCGCTCACCGCCGACGAGCGCTACACCGAACACCTCATGCTCACCGTCCGTCTCCGCACCGGCCTGCCGCTGGCCGACCTCGCGCCGACCGCCCACCGCGCGCTCGACCGCATCCTCGCCGACGGCCTCGCCGAGATCGCCGACGACCACCTGGTCCTCACCGATCGCGGCCGGCTGCTCGCCGACGGTGTGGTCCGCGACCTGCTGGTCTGATCCGCGACGAACCGGCATTCCGGTCGCGGGTGATTCCTGCCCGCGGACGCCGGGTCGACGATCATTCATCGGGCACTCCTTTCGCCGTTGCCGAATCGTTGGAGAAGGTGGCCGGGATCGGTCGTCACGACCCCCGCCGGGGCCCCGGACACAGGACGCTTGACACCGATTCGTGACCGGAATTCCGGGGTCTTTCAGTGACGCGGGCGACATCGATGATCGCCCGGTCAGCGCTATGAGCGCAGGTGATGCACACCTCACCGGTGGGATCGCGCACCGGGGTCGCCGAGTGCGCGGATCGATGGGTTCGGGGCCGAAGATAACGATTGGGGGCGTAGGCTTCGGGTCGATCCTAGGGAGCTAAATGTCCACCGAACGGCACATCACCCTCGTCCACGAGCAGAGCGAATTCGCGGAAGCGCGCTCTGCCGAGAAGGCGGAGAACGCTCGTCAATGCGCGGTCGCCGCGCGGACGGTCGCCTCGCACTCGAACGACGCCGAAGACTGCGTGTCACTCTTGGCGATGCTCGGCCTGGATGCCCTCGCGGGCAAGCAGGTGGGCGCTGCCTCGTCGGCCGCCCGCAGCTGACCCCCACCGCGGCCGCCCGCACCGGGTGGCCGCCGCTCGACCCGTCGACTTACCGGCACGACAACCGGTCCCGAGTCGCGGCCCGCTGCTGCTCGTCCGGCGCCGCGTCGCCTCCGATCACCCCACCGGCGATCGCGGGCCGCGGCGTCCCCAGCAGCGCCTCGGTATTCCCCCGGGTGACCAGATACTCCGGCACCCGGCGCTCACCGTCGTCACCCGGCGCCACCGCCGCGCCCGCACCGAGCGGGCAGTGGACATGCCGATCGCCCGGCCGCGGTCCCGCGGACCCCGGCGGAGTTTCCCCGCCGATCACCGCGCCCACGGCGCCCGCCACACTCTGCCCGCCCCCGGGCCGAACCGGCGCGGGCTGACTCGGCGCAGGCTGACCCGGCAGCTCCACCCGGGAACTCGCCCCCGGCCGCCCACCCGCCCCCGATGCCGTGGCCGTCGCCTCGCCGCCGTCCCCACCCTGACGGACGCCGTAGCCCAGGTACGCCGGACGCCCCTCGACAGCCGCGCCCCGCGCAATCGAGGCACCCGCGTCACCGGGCGCCGGCGCCGCCGCGGCCGCGGACCAACCGCCCACCGACCCCGCACCCGTCGCCCAGCCGCCGGAACCCGCCGTCTGCCCGCCTGCGAACGGACCGGAAGTCAGACCGCCCGATCCGCTGTACCCGGTGGACACGACGGCTGGATTCCCGGCCGCTCCGCCGGTGGCGGCGGCCGACGCGGGCGCGGCCACCGCGTTCCTGTCCGGCGGCGCTCCGCTGGTGGCCGCGCCCGCGTTGGCCGCTCCGCTGGTGGCTGCGCTGGCGTTGGCCGCTCCGCTGGTGGCTGCGCTGGCGTTGGCCGCTCCGCTGGTGGCCGCGCTGGCGTTGGTCGGGCCGTCGGTGGGCGTGGCGGTGTTGGCCGTGGAGCCGGTGGTCGGGCCGTCGGTGGTTGTGGTGTCGGTGGTCGGGCCGTCGGTGGCCGTGGAAGCGGCGGTCGGGTCGGCGGTGGCTGTGGTGGCTGTGGTGTCGGTGGTCGCGCCATCGGTGACCGTGGAGGCGGTGAGCGGGCCTTCGGTGGTTGTGGTGTCGGTGGTCGAGCCGCCAGCGGCCGTGGAGGGGGTCGGGCCTTCGGCTTTCGTGGACGCGGTGGTCGGGTCGCCGGTGGTCGCGCCAGCGGTTGCCGTGGCAGAGGATTCCTCCGGTGTCCTCGGCTCCGGAGACGACTTCGCCGATGTGTCCGGCCCGGAAACGGCATCGGTTGTTCCGGATCGTGCGCCATCGGCAACGCCCCCGGCGGAGTAGTCCGTCGCGGCAATGTTGTCGGGTTCCGAATCCGCCTTCGGCTCGGTGCCCGCGGACGTACTTCGGTAGAACTCGGCGCCACTCGATCGTCCGGTCGCGAGACAGCGGTCGTCCGAACGCGAGGCGGTGGGCTCGCCGGGGTCGACCCGAGTCGGTGTGGGTAGCACGGGAATCCGGCCCGACAGCTCGCCGAAGGGCACCACGTAGCGGTCGTGCATGGCTGTGCGCGCCTCGTCCTGGGCCGCCGACGCGGCGCGGTTCGGTTCGGGGCGTCCCGTCGCCCACGCCGGTTCCCCGGCATCGGAGACGACCGCCGGAATCGCGTACTTGGTCGACACGACCGCCTCCGCCGCGGCGCGCACCACCGCGGGGAGTTCGTCCAGTGCCGTCACGAGTTCGCGGGCCTGTCGCACATATGTGGCGACCCTCTGCGCGGCGGCGGTGGCACCCGCACCGGACCAGGCGGATTCCGCGGCCACGCCGATGGCGCGTTCAAAGGCCAGGAGTCCGTCGGCGAAACACAGTGCCAGCAGCGCGAACCTGTCGGCCTGCGCGTGCGCGGCAGTCACGTCCAGTCCGGCGAAGACCGCAGCGATCTCGTCGTGCCGCCAGGCCCGGGCGTTCTCCCCACCGCCGGGAATGCCGGGTGGCTCATGACTTTTCATCGGATGGACCCGGCAGGAGTTGCCACGGCGCGCAGTTGGCCGCCCCACTCACTGTCCGCCTGTACCAGCCGGTCGTGGGCGGCCAGATGCGCCTGCCGGATACTTTCGACGATCCGGGCATGCTCGGCGAGCACGGCACCGGCGCTGTTGCCCGGACCGGCGGCCTTGGCCCGCAATCGCGCCACCAGGGCGGGGCCGGAGCGGAGCCGGGCCTCGGTCTCGCCCAGGCCCCAGCTCGTCTGTTCGCCGATCTCCGTGGCGAGCGCGCCCGCTTGGGCCAGCACCCGCAGGAATTCCGTACACGCATGGTCGATTCCGGCGAACTCCGCGGGCAGTACCCGCACCGATTCCTGAACCGCACGCGCCTCGATCTGCCTCATCACAGTCCCTCCCCGTCTGCCGCAGAGCATGAAAACCGCTGGTAGAACACCCGATCGAGCTCGAAAGTACGGCCGATCCGGCGCTGTCGGCAAGACCCCGAACCGCGCCTGTGGACAACTCGGCCCTGTGGAGAACTCCGAACGCGGAAACGGGCGGCGGCCGGTGGTCGGCACCGCCGTGCCCGGCGTGCTCTCTCGATTCGCGCGGAGACAATTAGACTGGACAACGAGACGCTCCGAGCGTCGGCGTGCGAGTCTGTGCGGCGAACACAGCACGCATGTGGACGCATGACGTACCCGGCACGAGCGAGGAGGTGGGGTCGATGGCGTCGAGCACCGAGGATCGGCGTTTCGAGGTCCTGCGAGCGATCGTCGCGGATTACGTCGCCACCAAGGAACCGATCGGCTCCAAGTCGCTCGTGGAACGGCACCACCTGGGCGTATCCAGCGCCACCATCCGCAACGACATGGCGGTCCTGGAGGCCGAGGGCTACATCACCCAGCCGCACACCAGCTCCGGCCGCATCCCCACCGACAAGGGATACCGCGAGTTCGTCGACCGGATCGCCGAGGTCAAGCCGCTCTCGGGCGCCGAACGCAGGGCCATCATGGAGTTCCTGGAATCCGGCGTCGACCTCGACGACGTGCTGCGCCGCGGCGTGCGCCTGCTGGCCCAGCTGACCAGGCAGGTCGCCGTCGTGCAGTACCCCACGGTCTCGGCCTCGACGGTGCGCCACATCGAGGTCGTCGCGCTGAACCCGGCCCGGCTGCTGCTGGTGGTGATCACCGACACGGGCCGCGTCGACCAGCGCATCGTCGATCTCGGCGCCGTCATCTCCGACGACGACCTGGCCGCCGTGCGCGGCCTGCTCGGCGGCGCCATGGACGGCAAGCTGCTCTCGGTGGCCAGCGCCTCGGTGGCCGGGCTGCCCGAACGCGCACCGGCCAAGATCCGCGACGTGCTGGTCCGCGTCTCCACGGTGCTGGTGGAGACCCTGGTGGAGCATCCGGAGGAGCGGCTGGTGCTCGGCGGCACCGCCAACCTCACCCGCAATGTGGCCGATTTCGGCTTCCCCGGCTCGCTGCGCACCGTGCTCGAGGCGCTCGAGGAGCAGGTCATCGTGCTCAAACTGCTCGCCGCCGCACAGCAGCCCGGCCAGGTGATGGTGCAGATCGGCGAGGAGACCAAGGTCGAGGAGATGCGGGGCACCTCGGTGGTCTCCACCGGCTACGGCGCGGCGGGCGCGGTGCTCGGCGGCATGGGCGTGCTCGGCCCGACCAGGATGGACTATCCGGGCACCATGGCCTCGGTGGCGACGGTGGCCCGCTACATCGGCGAGGTGCTCGCCGAAAGGTGACCGCGGGACGGCGAGCGCGTCACCCGCACTGTTAAGGTCGATACTTCGGCCGGTAAAGTTGAGTGGATTCGACTAAAGGAGCGCGCCGCGCTCGGCTGGACCACAGCGACCAAGGACTAGAGAACTCAAGTGGCACGGGATTACTACGGACTGCTCGGCGTCGGCAAGAACGCCACCGACCAGGAGCTCAAGCGCGCCTACCGCAAGCTGGCCCGCGAACTGCACCCCGACGTGAACCCGGACGAGGCCGCCCAGGCCAAGTTCAAGGAAGTCTCCACCGCGTACGAGGTGCTCACCGACCCGGAGAAGCGCCGGATCGTCGATCTGGGCGGTGACCCGCTCGAAAACGGCGGCGGCGGTGCGGGATTCAGCGGCGCCGGGTTCGGCGGCCTCGGTGACGTCTTCGAGGCGTTCTTCGGCGGCATGAGCGGCCAGGGCGGTGGCGCGCGCAAGCCGCGCGGCCGCGTGCAGCCGGGCGCCGACTCGCTCATCCGCACCCGGCTGAGCCTGGCCGAATGCGCCGTCGGCGTGACCAAGCACCTGACCGTCGACACCGCCATCCTCTGCGACATCTGCCAGGGCGCGGGCACCAACGGCAACTCCAAGCCGGTGCGCTGCGAGACCTGCGACGGCGCCGGTGAGGTGCAGTCGGTGCAGCGCTCGTTCCTGGGCCAGGTGCTCACCTCGCGCCCCTGCCCCACCTGCCGCGGCGCCGGCGAGACCATCCCCGACCCGTGCCACAAGTGCGGTGGCGACGGCCGCGTGCGTGCCCGCCGCGAGATCGCCGCGCCGATCCCGGCCGGTGTCGCCAACGGCATGCGGGTGCGCCTGGCCGCGCAGGGCGAGGTGGGCCCCGGCGGCGGCCACGCCGGTGACCTCTACGTCGAGGTCGTCGAGCAGCCGCACGACACCTTCGTCCGCGATGGCGACGACCTGCACTGCACCGTCCGGGTGCCGATGGTCGACGCCATCCTGGGCACCACCGTGGTGGTCGACACCATCCTCGACGGCCCCACCGAGCTGTCCATCGCCCCGGGTACCCAGCCCGGCGAGGTCATCCAGCTGCGCGCGCACGGCATGCCCCGGCTGCGCTCCGGCGCCCGCGGTGACCTGCTGGCCCACCTCGACATCGTCGTGCCGAGCAAGCTCGACGGCAAGCAGACCGAACTGCTGCGCAAGTTCAAGGGCCTGCGCGAGAAGGACCGCGCCGAGGTGATGTCCTCGCAGTCCGAGCACAACAGCGGCCTGTTCGCCCGGCTGCGCGCCTCCTTCAGCGGACGCTGAGCCGGTGGCCGCGACGGTCTTCTACCTCGACGAGGTACCCGAACCGGGGTCCGTCGCGGTCCTCGACGGGCCGGAGGGCAGGCACGCGGCCACCGTGCGCCGCATCGGCGTCGGCGAGCCGATCACCCTGTCCGACGGACGCGGTGTGCTCGCCGAATCCGAGGTCGTGGCGGCCCAGAAGGGCAGGCTCGAGCTGGCGGTGCGCACGCGCCGGATCGCCGAGCCGGTGACGCCGTCGGTGACCGTGGTGCAGGCACTGCCCAAATCCGATCGCTCGGAGCTGGCTGTCGAGCTGATGACCGAGGCGGGCGTCGACCTCATCGTGCCGTGGCAGGCCGCGCGCTGTGTCGCCAACTGGGAAGCCAAGGCCGCCAAGGGCATCGAGAAGTGGCGCGCCGCGGCCAGGTCGGCGGCGCGGCAGTCACGCCGGGCCTACATTCCCGACGTCGCCGAGCTGCACCGCACCCGCGACCTGGTCGAGCTGGTGCGCAAGGTGAAGGCCGACGGCGCGGTCGTGGCCGCGCTGCACGAATCGGGCGCGGGCAAGTTCACCGAACTTCCCCTGGCCGACGCGCGGGACGTGGTGCTGATCGTCGGTCCCGAGGGCGGCCTCGACGACACCGAACTCACCGCACTGGCCGACGCGGGCGCCGACATCGTGCTGCTCGGTCCCACCGTGCTGCGCACCTCGACCGCCGCCGCGGTCGCTCTCGGCGCACTCGGCGCCCTCACCTCCCGCTGGTAGTCCCGCTGTGACCTGCGATCACCGGTCGATCGCGGTTGAGCCGATGCCGCCGTTATATCGCTGGGCGGTGTCGGTGGTGCGCGTTAAACTGAGTTCATCGAACACACAGTCGAGACCGGAAGCAGGCTATAGCCACTTTTGAAGAACACAGGCGAGATCGGCGACCCCACCAACCCCGTATCAGGCATCGGCGCAGGCGGAAACAACGCGGGTCCCGCGGCGCGAACAGTGCGTTCCAGCATCGAACTCGCCCCGGAGTCTGTTTTCCCCTTCCTCGGCTCGGCCGACCAGAATCTGCGTCAGCTGGAGAAGCTCCTCCCGGCCGACATCCACGTCCGCGGCAACACCGTCACCATCACCGGTAGAGCCGGTGACGTGGCGCTGGCCGAACGCGTCATCGAGCAGCTCGTGGCGCTGACCGGCCGCAACCGGGTGATCACCCCCGAGGCGGTCCGGCACACCGTGTCCATGCTCACCGAAGGCGTGTCCGAATCACCCGCCGAGGTGCTGAGCCTGGACATCCTGTCGCGGCGCGGCAAGACCATCCGGCCCAAGACGCTCAACCAGAAGCGCTACGTCGACGCGATCGACGCCAACACCATCGTGTTCGGCATCGGTCCCGCCGGTACCGGCAAGACCTACCTGGCCATGGCCAAGGCGGTGCAGGCCCTGCAGTCCAAGCAGGTCACCCGCATCATCCTGACCAGGCCCGCGGTCGAGGCCGGTGAGCGGCTGGGCTTCCTGCCCGGCACCCTCAACGACAAGATCGACCCGTATCTGCGGCCGCTCTACGACGCCCTGCACGACATGATGGACCCGGAAGCCATCCCCAAGCTGCTGGCCTCCGGTGTCATCGAGGTCGCGCCGCTGGCGTACATGCGCGGGCGCAGCCTCAACGACTCGTTCATCATTCTCGACGAGGCGCAGAACACCACCGCCGAGCAGATGAAGATGTTCCTGACCCGGCTGGGCTTCGGCTCCAAGATGGTCGTCACCGGTGACATCTCGCAGGTCGACCTGCCCCACGGGCAGCGGTCGGGTCTGCGCGCGGCCGCGGAGATCCTCACCGACATCGACGACATCCACTTCTCGGAGCTCACCAGCGCCGACGTGGTGCGTCACCGGCTGGTCTCCGACATCGTCGACGCCTACGACCGGTTCGAATCAGAGACCCGCGCGGTGCCGGGCCCGCACTACCCGGGCAACCGGGCGCAGCGGCGCGCGGCCGGGCGCGCCAACCGGGGCTGACTCGCGGCACGCTGGACCGGATGCCGCTCCCGGCGGCATCCGGTCCAGACCGTACCCTGAACAGGTGAGCATCGAGATCGCCAACGAGTCGGGCATGGAAATCCCCGAAGAAGACCTGGTCAGCGTCGCCCGGTTCGTGATCGGCCGGATGGACGTGCATCCCGCCGCGGAACTGTCGATGGTGCTGGTCGATCTCGACACCATGGCCGACCTGCACGTGCGCTGGATGGACCTGCCCGGTCCCACCGACGTGATGTCGTTCCCGATGGACGAGCTGGAGCCGGGTGGTCGTCCCGACAGCCCCGAACCCGGCCCGTCCATGCTCGGTGACATCGTGCTGTGCCCCGAGTTCGCCATGGGCCAGGCCCAGAAGGCCGGCCATTCGCTCGACCACGAGCTGGCGCTGCTCACCGTGCACGGCGTCCTCCACCTCCTCGGCTACGACCACGCCGAGCCGGAGGAGGAGAAGGAGATGTTCGCGCTGCAGGCCCAGCTGCTCGAGGAGTGGTACGTGAGCCTGCGCGAGGAACAGCGCCGCGCCGAACTGGCCGAGCGCGACGCGCGACTGCTCGGCAAGGCGGGCTTCACCGCGCCGGGTGACGCGCTGGGCCCCGCGTGACCTCGTTGTGGCTGATCGTCCTGGCGATCCTGCTGATCGGGCTCGGGGGCGTCTTCGCCGGGGTCGACTCGGCGCTGAACACGGTGTCGCGGGCCCGGCTCGACGATATGGTCCGCGAGGACCGGCCCGGTGCCGCGCGGCTGCGCAAGATCGTCGACGATCGCCCGCGCTACGTCAATCTCATGGTGCTGCTGCGCATCCTGTGCGAGATCACCGCCACCGTGCTGCTGGTCGCGGCCACCCTGGACATCTGGTCGGAGAGCCTGGCGCTGCTGATCACCGCCGCGGTGATGGTGGTGGTGTCGTATGTGGTGATCGGCGTCGGGCCGCGCACACTGGGTCGCCAGCACGCGTATTCGATCGCGCTGGCCGCCGCGGTGCCGGTGCAGCTGATCGGCGCGGTGCTCGGGCCGGTGAGCAGGCTGCTGATCCTGCTCGGCAACGCGATCACGCCCGGTAAGGGCTTCCGCAACGGGCCGTTCGCCTCCGAGATCGAGCTGCGCGAAGTCGTCGACATGGCCCGCGAGCGCGGTGTGGTGGCCGACGACGAACGCCGGATGATCCAGTCGGTCTTCGAACTCGGCGACACCGCGGCGCGCGCGGTGATGGTGCCGCGCACCGAGATGGTGTGGATCGAGGACGACAAGACCGCCGCCCAGGCGATGTCGCTGGCGGTGCGGTCCGGGCACTCCCGCATCCCGGTGATCGGCGAGAACGTCGACGACGTGCTCGGCGTGGTCTACCTCAAGGACCTGGTTCCCTACGCCGACCGCAGCCGCAAGGTGACCGTGCGTGAGGTCATGCGTCCGGCGGTGTTCGTGCCCGATTCCAAGCCGCTCGACGAACTGCTCGACGAGATGCAGCGCCGCCGCAACCACATGGCCGTGCTGGTCGACGAGTACGGCGGCATCGCGGGCCTGGTCACCATCGAGGACGTGCTCGAGGAGATCGTCGGGGAGATCGCCGACGAGTACGACACCGACGAGACCCCGCCCGTGGAGGACCTGGGGGAGGGGCGCTATCGCGTCTCGGCCCGGCTGTCGGTGGAGGATCTCGGCGAGCTCTACGGGCTCGAGATCGAGGACGAGGACGTCGACACCGTCGGCGGGCTGCTCGCCCACGAGCTGGGCCGCGTGCCGCTGCCGGGATCGAAAGTGGCTGTGCACGGGCTGGTGCTGCGCGGCGAGGGCGGCGCCGACGCGCGCGGCCGGATGCGGGTGAACACGGTGCTGGTGCGCCGCGCGTCCGATCCGGCCAAGAAGAACGACAAGTCCCGCAAGGGCACCACCGACGAGGCGAGCGCCGACACCGATCCGGTGCGCGTGGCCGCGTCCGACGACAACGGAGACAACCATGAGTGAACTCGACGCCGAGGACAACAAACTGCTGGTACTGGCGCGGGGCGCGCTGGGCCGCACCGGCGGCGCGAGCGGTGCCGCGGTGCGCGACACCGACGGCCGCACCTACGCCGCGGGCGAGGTCGCGCTGTCCGCGCTGACACTGACCGCCCTGCAGGCCGCCGTGGCCGCCGCGATCTCGAGCGGCGCGGAAGGCTTCGAGGCGGCCGTGGTGGTCGGCGGCGCGGCCGACGACGCGGGTATCGCGGCCGTGCGCGAGGTCTCGCCCTCGGCCTCGGTCATCCGGACCGATCGCACCGGTGCGGTGCTGAGCGAGGTGCACGGTGGCTGACAAGGAATTCCGTTCCGGCTTCGTCTGTTTCGTCGGCCGCCCGAACACCGGCAAGTCGACGCTGACCAACGCCCTGGTCGGCACCAAGATCGCGATCACCTCCTCGCGCCCGCAGACCACCCGCCACACCATCCGTGGCATCGTGCACCGCGAGCACGCCCAGCTGATCCTGGTCGACACCCCCGGCCTGCACCGCCCGCGCACCCTGCTCGGCCAGCGCCTCAACGACCTGGTGCGCGACACCTACTCCGAGGTCGACGTGATCGCACTGTGCATCCCGGCCGACGAGAAGATCGGCCCCGGTGACCGCTGGATCGTCGAGCAGATCAAGATGATGGCGCCCAAGACCACCGTGCTGGGCGTGGTCACCAAGATCGACAAGGTGGGCCGCGACCAGGTGGCCCATCAGCTGATGGCGGTCTCGCGGCTGCTCGGTCCCGAGGCCGAGGTGGTGCCTGTGTCGGCGGTCAAGGGTGAGCAGGTCGAGGTGCTCGTCGACGTGATCGCTTCGCAGATGCCCGAGGGACCGGCGTTCTACCCGGACGGCGAGATCACCGACGAGCCCGAGGAAACCCTCATGGCCGAGCTGATCCGCGAGGCCGCGCTGGAAGGTGTGCGCGACGAGCTGCCGCACTCGCTGGCCGTGGTCATCGAGGAGATCCAGCCGTATGAGGCCAACGAGGACATGCTCGAGGTGCATGCCCTGCTGTATGTCGAACGGCCCAGCCAGAAGGCGATCATCATCGGCAAGAACGGTGCGCGCCTGAAAGAGGTGGGCACCAACGCCCGCAAGCAGATCGAGCACATTCTCGGCACGCGGATCTACCTGAACCTGCACGTGAAGGTGGCCAAGGACTGGCAGCGCGACCCGAAACAGCTGGGGAAGCTGGGCTTTTGACCGTTTGACGGCCGGTTGTTCGGGGTATCGTTCGGCGAACACGCCGGTTCGCTGGGCGTGCTCGCTGATCGTCCGGGGAGGCCGTCGAAGTGCCCGAAGCCAATGATGTCGGCAAGCTGCTGGAGCTGCTGCGGGCGCTCGAGATCCCCGACACCCGGCCGCGGGTGCTGCGGACCCTGTGGCGCGGACGGCGCACGTTGCCGCGTCCGATCATCGAACTGGTCGGCGTGCACGGTCATCCGGCGCTCGTCGCCGAGCTCTACACCTGGCTCAGCGAATCCGGCGGCCGACGGGCCACCCCGCGCGCCAAGGTCGATCTGCGCGCCCCCGATCTGGCACCGACCGCGCTCACCCCGGACCCGCAGGCCCTGGCCAACGGGCCACAGGCCGAGCAGGAGATCCCCGGCCACTGCCTGCCGATCATCCAGCAGCTGGTCGCGGGTTTCGCCGCCGACGACACCGCCATGGGCGCGATCAAGTTCCCGCGCTACCGCACCGCCGACTGGCTGACCCGCCAGCGCGTCACCAGCGACGAGGCCGAGGCACCCGACGAACTGCGCCGCAGGCTGCCCAAGCTGCTGCGCAGCGGCTCACCGACCAGCCGCTCCGACACCGCCGAAGGCGTTGCCGGGGACACGATCTCGCGGGTCGTGTTCGGTGTGCTCGCGCTGTGGCCGGTGTTGCGGTTGTGGCTGTGGGTCTCCGGGCGGATACCCGGGATGTCGAAGGTGACGCGCTGGTTCCTGCACCAGCGCTATCTGGCGCCCGAATTGTCGGGCAGTTTCCTGGGTTTCGCGTCCCGGCTCACCGCCTCGCATCGCGTCGACGAGAACGAGGAGCAGGTCGCCAAGCTGCTCATCCACGCCTTCCTCGAGGATCTGCGCGATGCCTACCGCCGCCGGATCTGGCGGCCCTCGAGCTGGCGGCGTACGGCCTATCCGGTGGCGCTGCTGGGCGGGCTGGCCGAGGGCGGCGACGGGGCACGCATCCTCACCTGGATCAACGAGATCCGCAACGAGACCGGCATCTTCGATCCGCTGGTGGTGCTCGCGCTGCGCGAGGAGGGACCGCCGCGCGAGGTCGCCGAACTGTCCGACATCTCCGATCTGCGCCCGCTGCGCACCCTGGAGAGCCTGGCCGAGCAGCCCACACCGCAGCCGCCGGACCCACTACAGACCTGGCTGCGCGAGATCGACAACCGGCGCACCCATCGTCAGTCCGACGCCTGGTTCCTGCCGTTGCGTGCGCTGCTGCCCGCCGACACCCCACCGCGGGTGAGTGATTCGCGGTTCCGCGGCATGGCCCTGCCGCCCGCGCCGCCACTGGCCGCGCGCAGCTGGTTCGTCGGATTGTGCGTGCTCATCCCGGTCGTGCTCGCCGTGGCCGCCGCCCTGACCTACTTTCCGCCGCTGCGCGGTGCGCCGTGTTCGCACTGGCCGTGGACCGACGGTGTCTCGGTGAGCCTGCGTGACGGCGAATGCGTCGGCTACAGCGACAATGCCGCTCAGACCTTCGCCGACGACCCGGAGCTCTCGGCCATGCAGCGGGAAGTGTTCCGGCTCAATGCCGCCGCCGCGGACGCGCGCCGCAGCAACCCGAACCGGCCGCTGATCTCGCTGGTGTACTTCGCCGGGCTCAGCTATGTCGACACCAATGTGAAGTACCCGCACGCGCAGGTCGAGGAACTGGCGGGGCTGGCCGTGCAGCAGCGGCGCGCGCTGCTGGCCGCCGACGAGTCGGAGCCCTTACTGCGCATCGTGATCGCCAACGGCGGCTCGGATATGCGCCACGCGCGCTGGGTCGTCGACAATCCGCTGCGCGCGCTGATCGCCGACGACCCCAGCGTGCTCGGCGTCGTCGGCATCGATCGCAGCACCGACGAGACCCGCACGGCCATCACCCGGCTCGGCGAACTCGGGGTGCCCGCCGTGGCGACGACGCTGTCGGCCGACGGTCTCGACCAGGCCTCGCCGCTGTATTTCCAGGCGGCGCCGAGCAATACCGTGCAGGCGAAGCTGGTGGCCGACTACGCACAGGGCGCCCGCGACGGCACCGGCAGGCCCGCCTACGACAAGGTCGCCATCTATCACCCCGAAGGTGAGCAGGACCTGTATGTGACGACGCTGGTCGAGGACGTGCGCGCCGAGCTGGCCGAGCGCGGGGTGGCCCAGGAGAGCCTGAGCTGGCGGGAACAGCAGCAGCTCTACCGTTTTCCCGCGCCGTGCGAGTCGGCCGGGTTCGACCGGCGCACGCTGCTGTTCTTCGCCGGGCGCAACGACGATTTCGCGACCTTCGCCAAGTCGGTGAGCCGGGGCTGTCTCAGCGGTGGTGGCCCGGCGATCCTCGGCAACGACGCGGTCACCCGGCTGATCACCGACCAGAAGGCCACCGCCGCACTGCCGTCGAACCTGACGGTGCGCTACGTCGCCAAGGCGTCACCGGTGATGCTCGGGGGCGCCGACTGTGTGCGCGGGGTCGGCAAACTCGGCAACCAGCCGGTGCCCTTCGAACACGAACAGCTCTGCGCCGAACTGGCAGGACTGATCGAGGACCTGCGCGTCTACCCCGGACTGGCGAACTACCAACCCACCTGGGCAGGCGACCGGACCGGCCTGGCCTTCGACGTGAGCGGACTGTTCGTGCAGGCCGTGCGCAGTAGCCGCGGCGTCCTCGGCGACCAGCCGCCGAACCGCACCGCCATCGCGGTCCAGTTGCGCGAGAGCGACTATCGCGGCGTCACCGGCACGCTCGCCTTCGCCACCAAACGCGTGGCCGACACGTCCTCGATCGCGGTGCTGGTCACCACGGCGGTCGGCGCGGGCGGGCCGCAGCGCTGCCTGCTGATGATGCCGCGCAAGCCCGGACAGGACGGTTGCCCGGCCGGAACCAAGAGCGATCTCGAAGGCTGGACAGAACCGGGGCGGTAGCGCGCCCGGGCCCGACTCACCACCACGGGGTGGGTCGGGTGCGCTCCCAGTGCAGTTCGGATTCCAGCTGCGCCGCGAGCGCGATGAGCTTCGGTTCGGTGTTCGCGGTACCCATCAGCTGGGCGCCGATCGGCAGGCCCGTGTCGGTGAAGCCGGCGGGCACGTTCACACTCGGCCAGCCGAGCACGTTCCACGGCCAGGTGTAGGGGCAGGCGGCGGTGATCAGGCTGTTGGTCGCGCCGACGCCGATCCCGTCGATCTCCTCGGCGACCGGGGGAGGGGTGGCGGTGGTCGGCGCGAGGACCACGTCGAAATCGTCGAAGAAGCCGCCGATGCGCTTGCGCAGCAGCGGTTCGGCGAACCGCGCGGCGGCCAGGACCGGACCGCCCAGGACCCGGCCGAGCCGGGCATTGGCGGTGGTGCGCGGGTCGACGACCGCCTCGGGCATGGCGCGGCGCACCGCGCTGATGCCCGCCATCGAGCGCGGCAGGAACGAGGCACCGATCATCAGGCCGTAGTGCAGGTCGGCCACGGTGACCGTGTGGCCGAGTCCGCGCAGGGTCGTCGCCAGGGCGTGCACCGCGGCCGCGATCTGCGGGTCCAGCGCGGTCTTGGTCGCGGTGAACGGAATGCGTAGGGACAGCGCGATCCTGAGCCTGCCGGGATCGCGGCCGACGGCGGCACTCGCGTCGATCGGTGCGGGGGTGTGCAGGTCGCCGTCGTGCGCACCGGCGGCGACGTCGAGCAGCAGCGCCGCGTCGCGGACGGTCCGGGCCAGTGGGCCGTTGACGGTGAGGCCGTAGAACGCCTCGGCGTGCGGCCAGGTGGAGATGCGCCCGCGCTGCGGTTTGATCCCGACCAGGTTGTTCCACGCCGCCGGGATGCGCACCGAGCCCGCGCCGTCGGAACCCAGTGCGGCCGGTACCAATCCGGCCGCGACCGCCGCCGCCGAACCGCCCGAGGACCCGCCGGGGGTCCGGGTGCGGTCCCAGGGATTGCGGGAGTGGCCGAAGGCGTCACCGCTGGTGAACGGCAGCTGGCCCAGCTCACAGGTATTGGCCTTGCCCACGATCACCGCGCCGGCGGCGCGCAGCCTGCGCACCGATTCGGCGTCCTCGGTCTTCGGGCGGAACTCCCCGCCGCAACCGAACGCGGTGATCTCCCCGGCGATGTCGGTGTCGTCCTTGACCGCGATCGGCACGCCGAGCAGGGGCAGTCGCGCGCCGGCGGCGAGCCGGGCGTCGGCCTCGGCGGCCTCGCGCAGGGCGGCCTCGCGGCGCAGGACGCGGAAGGCGTTGAGCGTCGGCTGGGACGCTTCGATGCGGTCGAGCGCGTCGGTGACGGCCGCGACGGAGGAGAGGTGCCCGTCGGCCAGGGCTGCGGACAGTTCGATGAGGCCCAGGTCGGCCTGGGGCGCGGTGCGGTCGGGCGCGGACATGTGAGCTCCGTCTCGTGTGGTGCGTGGCTCGACCGTAGCGCGAGAACTGGTCACCCGTCCACAACCCCTGGGGTGGGTATTCGTTCTAGACATACATACGGAATGTATGTAACAGTGAACGGGTACCGACTTCGACCAGGGGAGGACCCCATGGGAATCAGTCCAGCGCTCGGCCCGGCCCGCGAAATCGCCCTGTCCACGGGCCGGATCCGCTATCACGACATCGGCACCGGGGCGCCGGTGGTCTTCGTGCACGGCCTGCTCGTCAACGCCGACCTCTGGCGCAAGGTGGTGCCCGGCCTGGCCGCCGCGGGCCACCGCTGCCTGGCTCCCGACTGGCCGCTGGGCTCGCACTCGATCCCGATGCCCGAGGCCGACCTCACGCCCACCGGCCTCGCGGACCTGATCGCCGAGTTCCTCGACGCGCTCGACCTCACCGATGTCACCGTCGTCGCCAACGACACCGGCGGCGCGCTCACCCAGCTGCTGATGACCCGCAGGCCGGAGCGGATCGGCCGGGTCGTGCTGGCGGCCGTCGACTGCTACGAGACCTTCCCGCCGTTCCCCTTCGGTGCTCTGCTGAAGGTCGCGAAACTGCCGGGCACGATCGCGCCGCTGCTGGCGCCGATGCGCTGGAAGCCCGTGCAGCGTCTGCCGCTGGGCTTCGGCTGGGTCACCAAACACGCACTGCCCGACGAGATCGCGCAGTCCTACCTCGGGCCCGCCCGTCGCGACGCCGCCATCCGCGCCGACCTGCGCCGCTTCGCCGCCGGGGTGAGCAACCGGCACACCCTCGCCGCGGCCGAACGATTCGCCGAGGTGGATCTGCCGGTCCAGGTCATCTGGTCCACCGAGGACAGACTGTTCCCGATGGCCCTGGCCGAACGCCTGGTCGCCGATCTGCCCAGGGCGAGCCTGCGTACGGTCGCCGACTCCTACACCTTCCTGCCCGAGGACCGGCCGGAGTTGCTCACCGAACTGATCGTGGAGTTCACTCGGCTGCATGCAGCGCCGTAGTCAGGAGGACCGCTCCCGCACCACCCGGGCCGCGCTCGAGCGGGCAGGCCGTGACCTGTTCGCCGAGCGCGGCTTCGCGGGCACCTCCGCCGAGCAACTGGTGGCCGCCGCGGGGGTCACCCGCGGCGCCCTGCACCACCACTACGGCGACAAGCGCGGCCTGTTCCTGGCCGTGCTCGAAGAACTCGAAGGCGAGATCACCGCCGAGGTCCGCCGCGCGGTCGACGCCGCCGATCCCGCCGACGTCCTGGCCGGGATGACCACGGGCCTGGCCTGCTTCCTGGAGATCTGCGCCCGCCCCGACGTACTGCGCATCGCCCTGACCGACGCCCCCACCGTGCTGGGCTGGCAGGCCTGGCGTGAGCTCGAGGCACGCCACGGACTGGGCCTGATCACCGAACAACTCGACCGCGCCACCAGTGCGGGCCTGGTCACCGCCGCACCGGTGCCGGTGCTGGCGCAACTGCTGCTCAGCGCCATCGCCGAAGCCTCGCTCATCGTCGCCCACGCCGAAGACCCCGACCGCGCGCGCACCGAGACCCAGCAGTCGCTGCTGGTACTGATCGCCGGGCTGCTGCGCCGGGACTGACCGCCGGGGTGTGGCGTGTGCGCGGTGTCGGGCACCCGTGGAAGACTGGGCCCGTGCGGTTGTATCGGGACGAGGCGGTGGTGCTGCGCCAGCACAAGCTGGGCGAGGCCGATCGCATCGTCACGCTGCTGACCAGGCAGCACGGGCTGGTGCGCGCGGTGGCCAAGGGCGTGCGGCGCACCAAGTCGAAGTTCGGGGCGCGGCTCGAGCCGTTCGCCTACATCGATGTGCAACTGCATCCCGGCCGCACCCTCGACGTCGTCACCCAGGTGAGCACGCTCGAGGCGTTCGCCACCGACATCATCGACGACTACGGCCGCTACACCACCGCCTGCGCCGTCCTCGAGACCGCCGAACGGCTGGCCGGCGAGGAACGCGCGCCCGCGCCGAAACTGCACTCGCTCACCGCGAGCGCCCTGCGCGCCATCGCCGCCCAGCAGCGGCCGCACGAACTGATCCTCGACGCGTACCTGTTGCGCGCCATGGGTTTCGCGGGCTGGGCACCGGCACTGGACGAATGTGCCCGCTGCGCCACCCCCGGCCCGCATCGCGCCTTCCATGTCGCCGCGGGCGGCGCGGTCTGCGTGCACTGCAGGCCGCCGGGGGCCAGCACGCCGGTCGCGGGGGTGCTGGATCTGCTCGTGGCCCTGCTGAAGGGGGAGTGGGACTACATCGCCGGGGTCCCCGACACTGTCCGCCGCCAGGCCAGCGGCCTGGTCGCCGCGCATCTGCAATGGCACCTGGAACGTCAGCTGCGCACCCTGCCGCTGATCGAACGCTCGCCCGCCGGAACCGCCACCGCGGGCTGACCAGCGGTTCGCGGTGCCGAAGGGCCGCGAACCGGGCCCATGCGGGGCGCGCCCGGCGATCAGGCAGGATGGATGCCGTGATCCTGCGTCGTGACACCGCCACCGCGAGCAAGCCGGGCCGCACCGTGCGCCCGCCGTCCCCGCACCCCTCCGGCGCGCGTCCGCCCGCGATCCCGGCCGAGCTGGTACCCGAGCACGTCGCGCTGGTGATGGACGGCAACGGCCGCTGGGCCCAGGAGCGCGGGCTGCCGCGCACGGCCGGGCACGAGCGCGGCGAGGCCGTGCTCATGGACGCGGTCGAGGGCTGTATCGAGATCGGCGTGAAGTGGCTGTCGGCCTACGCCTTCTCCACCGAGAACTGGCGGCGCAGCCCCGACGAGGTGCGCTTCCTGATGGGCTTCAACCGCGATGTCATCCGCCGCCGCCGCGACGAGATGCACGAGATGGGCGTGCGGGTGCGCTGGGCGGGCCGCCGCCCGCGCCTGTGGCGCAGCGTGATCAAGGAGCTCGAGGTCGCCGAGGAGCTCACCAAGGACAACGACGTGATGACGCTGACCATGTGCGTCAACTACGGCGGGCGCGCCGAGATCGCCGACGCCGCCCGCGAGATCGCGCGCCGGGTCGCGGCGGGCGAGATCGACCCGGAGAAGGTCGACGAGGCCACCGTCGCGCGCTACCTCGACGAACCCGATATGCCCGACGTCGACCTGTTCCTGCGCCCTTCCGGCGAGTTCCGCAGCTCGAACTTCCTCATCTGGCAGGCCGCCTACGCCGAATTCGTCTACCAGGACACCCTTTTCCCCGACTTCGACCGGCGTAACCTGTGGGACGCGTGCCTGGAATACGCCAAGCGCGATCGTCGCTTCGGCGGCACCAAATGAGCGACGGAGCCGACATGGACGCGGTGGTCACCCCCGAACTGGACCTGCAGGCGCGCACCGGCGCCTGCCTGCAGATGCAGGACATCGACATCCGCGTCGACGCCGACGGCTCGCTCGGTTTCGAATACGACGGCGCGCTGTGCTCGATCCGCGCGGTCACCCTCGCGCCCGGTCTCACGGTGCTCTCGCTGACCAGCGTGCTGGCCTGGGATCGCGCGCTCAAACCGCAGCTGCACAAGCGGGTCGCCGAGCGCAACAACGAGATCCAGTTCGGCTCGGTCACCCTGATCGCGCGCGGCAAGCTCGGCGATGTGATCCTGCGCTACACCTTCCCGGCCGAGGGCCTCGACGACCAGGCGCTGACCACCATGCTGCTGCTGGCGCTCACCGGCGCGAGCAGGGCCCGCCAGGGACTGCTCGCGCCGTAGCCGTCAGCTCTCGGGCTTCCAGGTGAGTTTGCCGCCCTGGAAGTCCTGGGCCTTGCCGCCCTGGTAGTCGTACTCGTCGCTGGTCGGGTAGCCGTAGCGGCCGGTCTCGGCGCCCGCGCGGATCCAGTCGGCCTGGATGCTGCCCCACACCGCGTGCGCGCCGGTGGCCGAGGTCCAGTAGATGGCACCGGTCGGGAACATCGAGAACTGACCGCCCTTGCCCGCCGCGGACACGTCGCTGAGCGGGAAGCCCAGCGGGCTCGACTCCCAGCCCAGCGCCGCCCACTTGTCCCGGATCGGGCCGCTGATCTGGTGCGCGCCGGTGCCGACGGACCAGTAGATCGAGCCCTGCTGGAAGTGGTTGTAGCGTCCGGCGCCGCCGGGCGTGGACTCCTCCCGGGTGACCGGGTAGCCCAGTTTGCCGCCCTCGTTGCCCAGCTCGGCGTACTTGTCGCGGATCTGGCCCGCGACGGTGCGGGCGTCGGTGTCGGGGTGCCAGTAGATGGCGGCGTTGTTCGCGAAGGTCTGGTACTTGCCACCGGCGGCCGCGTCGGCCTCGGGGGAGGTGGGGTCACCGAGCAGGCCGCCGCCCACCAGGTCGTATTCGGCCTCGATCGCGCCGCCGACCTCGAATTCGCCGATCTTCCTGGCCTGCGCGGTGCCGGCGACGGCCGCCGGGATCAGGACGGCCACGGTCGCGGCGGCGAGGGCGGCCAGGCCGCGTGAGCGAAGGGTTCGTCGGTGTAGTGCCACAGGAAACTCCCTGGTCGGATCGATGTGTCGACGGCTTGGTGGCCCACGACCCCACCGATGCCGCACCCGAACCTACCCGTTCGCCGCCCGCCGTAACAGTGAGCTGTCTTACCTCCCGCCGGACCGGGCGGGTGATTGTGCGGTGTGTCAGGTCCGGGTGAGCGGCAGCATCAGCTCGAGCCCGCGGCCGACGTCGTCGGGGGTGATGTCCTCGAGCAGCAGGTGCTGGAGGATGAAGCCGGGCAGCACGCCGATGATCGTCTTGGCGAAGGCGTCGAGGTCGGCGTCGTCGGGCAGCAGGTCGCGCTCGCGCAGCCGCAGCCCGTATTCGACCCACAGCTCCCGCATCGCCGCGATCGCCTCGCGGACCGGGACGCCCGAATCGGGCTGCACCATCGCCAGCGCCCACGCCTGCGGGGCCAGTCGCAGGGGGCCGTCGGGGCCGCTGCGCTTCACGATCTCGGCGGTCAGCAGCCGGATGACCTCCCCGGGCATCGGCAGTTCCTCGCCGCGGATGATCTCGGCGAGCCGGGCGCGCAGCGGGCCCATCGTGTTCGACACCAGCGCGCGGATGATCTCGTTCTTGCTGGTGAAGTACCGGTAGACCGCCCCGGCCGAGAGCCCCGATTCGGTGAACACGTCCTGCATGGAGGTCTCGTGGAAGCCCTTGCGGGTGAAGCACACCTGGGCGGCGTCGAGGATCTGCTGCCTGCGGCGTTCGAGATGTTCTTCGCTGACTCGGGGCATGCCCAAAAATAAAACGAATATCCGTTCTTGACAAGCGCGCGGCCGCAGTGTCACCGTGGAACCACCAAAAAGAACGAACATTCGCTTTAAGGGAGAATGTCATGACGATCACCCGTCGAGCAGTGGCTCTCGGTCTGGCGGCGACGATGCTGCAGGCCCTGCTCCTGATCGCCTTCGCCTGGCCCGCGGTCAACCTCGCCCCGCGCGACCTGCCCATCGCCGTCACCGGCCCACAGTCCGCACAGGTCGCCCAGCGGCTGCACCAGCAGAGCCCCGACGCCTTCGCCGTCACCACGCTGGCCGACGCGGGCGCCGCGCGGAACGCGCTGGCCGACAACGAGATCTACGGCGCGATCGTCACCGGCGAGGGCGCGCCCCAGCTCCTGGTTGCCTCGGCCGCCTCACCCGCCGTCGCCCAGCAGCTCACCGCCCTCGCCCAGCAACTCGGTGGCGCCGCCCCCGCACCGGTCCAGGACGTGGTCGCCACCGATCCCGACGACCCGCGCGGCGCCGGCTTCGGCTCGATGGTGCTGCCGCTGGTCATGTCCGGTATCGCCGCGGGCGTTCTGCTGACCCTGCTGGTGCCCGCCTTCGGTGCTCGCCTCGCGGGCCTGGCCACCTTCGGCCTCGCCGGCGGGCTGCTGAGCACTCTGATCTTCCACACCTGGCTCTCGATCGTCCCCGGTGCCTACCTGGAACTGGCCGCGATCGCCGGGCTGGCCATGTTCGCCGTGGCCGTGACCGTCGTCGGTCTCGCCGCCGCCCTCGGCCGCCCCGGCATCGGCCTCGGCGCGCTGACCATGCTGCTCATCGGCAACCCGTTCTCCGCCGCCACCTCGGCACCGGAACTGCTGCCCCAGCCGTGGGGCACCCTCGGCCAGCTCTTCCCACCCGGCGCCGCCGCCTCCCTCCTGCGCGCGGTCGCCTACTTCGGCGGCGCGGGCGCGGCCGGTCCGCTCGCGGTGCTGCTGGGCTGGTCGGCGGCGGGTCTGGCGCTGCTCGGATTCGGGGCGTTGCGCGCACGCACGACGGTGGAGCCCGTCACCGGCGAACCGGTCCCGGTCGCCGCGTAGTCGGACCCCGAAGCGCGGCGTGACGCACCGGATGGTGCGAGAACCCGAGCCGGGCGATCGGTCCGACACCACCGACGCGATGCGCCGCACAGATCGTGCGGCGCATCGCCCGTCTATTCGGCGGCGCAGGGGGAGGACGATCGCAGCACGAAACGGGTCGGTGCCGAGCCGTAGCGCAGGGCGGCGACCGAGAAGCCCCGGGAGTCGCGGTAGACGCGGTTGACCGGATCGTCGCCGGGGACCGGATTCTCCGCGAGGACGAACCCGTGCTCGGTCATCGCCGCCAAATTCGCCAGCGCGCGGTCGACGAATTCCGCCGGGGGATCGGCGATTTCCCGCTCGTAGGACGGCGCCCACGGCGGCCCGGTGCTCCGCAGCGAATCCCGATCGGTCCGGCAGCCGTTCCCCAGTCCGACCGCGCTGTCCTCGACGGTGACCGGCTCCGGCCAGACACGCTCGAAATTCTCCGCCACGCGGGGAACCGCCTCGGCCACGGTCAGTCCGGTGGTGTCGGCGATGTCCTGATTCGACGGTCCCTCCGGGACGAGCCCGCCGCAGGCCGTGGTCGCCAGCCCGGCCGCCACCACGACCCATCCCGCGCGCCTCACGCGACGTCGAGTTTCGGTCCGAGACCGGGGTTGTCGGTG
Source organism: Nocardia sp. NPDC004415 (assembly GCF_053602435.1). Classification (NCBI taxonomy): domain Bacteria; kingdom Bacillati; phylum Actinomycetota; class Actinomycetes; order Mycobacteriales; family Nocardiaceae; genus Nocardia; species Nocardia sp. NPDC004415. The sequence continues at coordinate 114,195 of NZ_JBSGDP010000002.1, read as the reverse complement.
ATGCGGGGATCCGCGTACGGATCCACGCCGAAGAGCTGTCCGGCGGTCGCCGCCTTGCCCGCGTCGAAGCCTTCCTTGACGCCGTCGCCGTTGTCGCCCAGCCCGATATCGATCCACTCGGTCTCGATCCCGCGCTCGACATACCCGGTGACCTCGCCGCCCCTGATCACCCCGACGATGTTCTGGAAGGCCGTCGACGACGGGTCGTCCCAGTACTTTCCGTGCCCGTCGGGCCCGAAGACGACTTCGCCGCGCTCGTGCCCGTCGAAATCCCGGCCGTAGAAGCCGGTGTCCAGGCGGGTGACACCGGGCACCTCGTCGGGATCACCGCCGACATCGGCGGCGTGCGGGTTCCCCGGCAGCCCACCGATGCCCGGCAGCCGCAAGCCCTCGTCCGGATAGGACTGGACCACGCCGATCAGATCACCCGGCGCCGTCATCGAATAGCGTTGGACCTGCGGATTCGGGTTGTTCCATCCGCCGTCGAACACCCCGGTGCCCGCCGAGGACGCGTGCAGCACCCGGTCGGCGCGCAGGCCGAGCTGTTCGGCGGAACCGACGATCGACCCGCCGTAGGAATGGCCCACATACGACACCGGCGTCCCGGGTGCGTGCGCGCTCACCTCGCGATCGATCTCGCGACCGAAATCGACCAGCCGGGGCGCCATGTCGGCTGCGAAACGCGGGCTCGGCGCCCCGTCGGACAGGCTGGTCAGGCTCTGCGGGAAATCGCCCTCCATGTACAGGAACACCGGGCCACCGGTCTGGTCGGCGAGGTTCCACGCGGCCACATGATTGGAGCCGGACCCGTTCAGGTTGGTGCTGGTGCCCGGCACATATACCCCGACCCCGGGCGCTCCGGATCGCATCGTGCCGACCATCTCGATCATGCGCCCGTTGCCCTCGGTGCTGAACATGACGAACTGCCGGTCGACCAGGTCGAGGCGCGGTGTCGCACCCGCACCGGTCGCCGCGGGGGTGGTGCCGAGGGTGCCCGCGCCGTCGGGGTTCGGGATCGGGGAGAGCATCGCCTCGAGCTGCCGGACCCGTGCCTCGTCGCGCTCGGGTTTGCGCTTCTCGGCGGTGAGGGCATTGCGGATATTGATCTCGTTGGCCTCGATCCGCAGGGCGAAGGGCACCCCGTTCAGATTCCCCAGCTTCTCCGGCGCGGCGATCAGCAGCTGACGCAGCGCCTCCGGGCTCAGGCCCGCGAGCAGGCTCGCCCGCTCGTCGGCCGACATCGCCGCCAGGCGCACCGCCACGGCATCGGGGTCGGCCAGGGTCCCGTCGGCCAGGGCGATATCGGGCTGACCGTCGCGCAGGGCGCCGAGATCGGCCAGCGATTCCCGCAACCGGGTGCCGAACTGCCCGTCGATGCGCTCGATCTCGTCGAGCCCGCCGAACAGATTCAACTGGAAGACCCCGGCGTCGCCCTCCTTGGCCGGATCCGGATGACTCACCCGCCCGTCCGGCTCCACCAGGAACCCTTGCGTGAGCGCGACCCCGCGCTGATCGAGGACATAGGTGCGGGCGTGCCGCAAACCCTGCCAGGCGTCCGCCGCGTCGTCGGCGATGCGCAGCAGCACCGTGCGCACCTCGTAGCCGTGGTCGACTTCGGCGTCGATGCGGCGGGTGGCCGCGTCCTTGGTGCGCCCGTGCCAGCCGCCGGCCGCCGACGCGGCCCGCGAACAGTCCTCGACCGAGGCGGACAGCAGGTCGGCATTGGCGCGCGCGGCGGTCGCGGCCCGCTGCAAGCCGTCGAGGTTCCAGCCGTCGAGCTGGGGGAGGGTCGGGCGCATCAGCGGTCCGGGAGGGTGTCGATCGCCGCGGCGATCTCGGCGTCCTTGGCCTGGATATCGGCGGAGAAGAGGTCCACCAGATCCGCCAGGGCCGCATAGCGATCCGCGATCGAGGTCATGGCCTGCCGGGCGGGGTCGACCAGACCGCGCACCGTGGCCAGCACCTCGCTGCCGTCTCCGGTGGCCTCGTTCAGGGCCGTCCAGGCGAGCCCGCCGACCTCACCGCCCTCGCCGCGCCACGTCGTGGCCATGGTCTTCAGCTGATCGGGCTCCACGCCCAGGGTGCCGCTCACGAGTTCCCCTCCTTCGGCGCCGAACGGGCCTGCGGCCGTCGGTACCCACCGTGCGGATCGGTCTGTTCGTGAAGGTTGGACGGGGCGCGCGAATCGAGGGTTCCATCATGTGACGTGTGTCACACGGAGGCGGCTTCTTCCGTCGTGTTCCTGGCGCGCACGCAGTCGCGGCAGGTGCCGAAGATCTCAAGGGTGTGGCTCACCTCGGTGAAGCCGTGATCGGCCGCGATGGCCTCGGCCCACGCCTCGACGGTGGGGCCCTCGACCTCGACGGTGCGCCCGCAGTGGCGGCAGACCAGGTGGTGGTGATGCCCGCTCGAGCACTGCCGGTAGACCGACTCGCCGGAGTCGGTGCGCAGTACGTCGACCATGCCCGCGTCGGCCAGCGACTGCAGCGTGCGGTAGACGGTGGTCAGGCCGATGCCCTCACCGCGTTTGCGCAGCTCGTCGTGCAGTTCCTGGGCGGAACGGAACTCGTCGATATCGCCGAGCAGGGCCGAGATCGCGCTGCGCTGACGCGTGCTGCGCACCCCGACCTGCTTTCCCGGATTGTTGTCCGCCAACGGTGTCATCCTTCCTCGGCATGGGCGACGGCATCGACGACGATATGCGCCAGATGATCGTCGACGAGTTCGTAGAGCACCTCGCGGCCCGAGCGTTCCCCGTGGACGACGCCCGCCGACTTGAGAATGCGCAGATGCTGGCTGACCAGCGGCTGGGTGACCCCGAGCGCGTCCACCAGCTCGTGTACGCAGCGCGGCGACTCGCGCAGCTGCAACACGATGGCGATCCGCACCGGCGCGGCGAGGGCTCGCAGCAGTTCGCCCGCGTCCTCGAGGATCGCCCGAGCGGGCACCGCCGCGGGGGCGGCGGAGTGATACGGGGTGTGCGAGTGCACGGCGGCGGCATCGGTGGTCATCAACCAACTCCTTAATGGAAACCGATGCCATTTTGACATGCAGACGTGCGCATGTCGAATGGGGCACGCCGGTCGGTGCAAAACCGCTTGGCAGGTGCCGATACGCTGGACGGCATCACTTGTCCGATTCCCTAAGGGATGGAGAAATCTCGCGTGGCACCCAAGTCGAAGGTGGACACCGTTGCCAACCTCGCCAAGCGCCGGGGTCTGGTCTACCCGTGCGGTGAGATCTACGGAGGCACCAAGTCGGCGTGGGACTACGGTCCGCTGGGCGTCGAGTTGAAGGACAACATCAAGCGGCAGTGGTGGCGCACCATGGTGACCAGCCGCGACGACGTCGTCGGCCTGGACTCCTCGGTGATCCTGCCGCGCCAGGTCTGGGAGGCCTCCGGCCACGTCGAGACCTTCTCCGACCCGCTGGTCGAGTCGCTGCACACACACAAGCGCTACCGCGCCGACCACCTTCTGGAAGCCTACGAGGAGAAGCACGGCCACCCGCCCGCCAACGGCCTGGCCGACATCAACGACCCCGAGACCGGCCAGCCCGGCAAGTGGACCGAGCCCAAGAACTTCTCCGGTCTGCTCAAGACCTTCCTCGGCCCGGTCGACGACGAAGAGGGCCTGCACTACCTGCGCCCCGAGACCGCGCAGGGCATCTTCGTCAACTACAAGAACGTCGAGACCACCGCGCGCAAGAAGCCGCCGTTCGGCATCGCCCAGATCGGCAAGAGCTTCCGCAACGAGATCACGCCGGGCAACTTCATCTTCCGCACCCGCGAGTTCGAGCAGATGGAGATGGAGTTCTTCGTCAAGCCCGGCGAAGACGCCGAGTGGCACAAGTACTGGATCGACACCCGCCTGGCCTGGTACACCGAACTGGGCATCGACCCGGAGAACCTGCGCCTCTACGAGCACCCCAAGGAAAAGCTGTCGCACTACTCGGCGGGCACCACCGACATCGAGTACCGCTTCCGCTTCCAGGGCAGCGAGTGGGGCGAGCTCGAGGGCATCGCCAACCGCACCGACTACGACCTCAAGACGCACTCGGAGCACTCCGGCACCGACCTGAGCTTCTTCGACCAGGCCTCCGGTGAGCGCTACATCCCGTACGTCATCGAGCCCGCCGCCGGTCTGACCCGTTCGCTGATGGCCTTCCTGGTCGACGCCTACGCCGAGGACGAGGCCCCCAACGCCAAGGGCGGCGTCGACGTGCGCACGGTGCTGCGCCTGGACCGCCGTCTCTCGCCGGTCAAGGCCGCGGTGCTGCCGCTCTCGCGCAACGCCGACCTGACCCCGAAGGCCAAGGACCTCGCCGCCCAGCTGCGCCGCAACTGGAACGTCGACTTCGACGACGCGGGCGCCATCGGCCGCCGCTACCGCCGCCAGGACGAGATCGGCACCCCGTTCTGCATCACGGTCGACTTCGACACCCTCGACGACCAGGCCGTGACGATCCGCGAACGCGACTCGATGGCCCAGGAACGCATCGCCCTGGACAAGGTCGAGTCCTACCTGGCAGCCCACCTGATCGGCGCCTGAGTCTTCGGAGCGCTGGCGCGCTCGAGTTCGCGGCCCCTTGGGTCCCGTCGATCAGGCACCGTTGCTTGCTCCTTCGTCGCGTACGCAACGGCGCCTGATCGACGGGACCCAAGGGGGCGCGAACTCGAGCGCGCCAGCGCTCCGGAGACTCAGCTCTGGGAGACCCGCACCTTGTGGCCTGCCAGGATCACCACGTCGCCGACCTGGAGCTGGCGGCCACGGCGGAGTTCTACTTCGTCGTTGACCCGGACCAGGCCCTGGGCGATCACCGTCTTGGCCTCGGAACCCGAATCGATCAGGTTGGCCAGTTTCAGGAATTGCCCGAGCTTGATGATCTCGTCATCGATGGGCACATCGACTGGTTCCGACATGCGCTAATACTTACTCCTCCACCGAAAACCGCGTGCAACCGGCCCCGTTGCCGCGCGCACGGAACACGCCGCGCTCGCCGCCGTACCCATCCGCGGCCGATGCACGCACACTGGATGGGTGACCTCCGCGCAAACCGAGCATCCACGCGCCGCCGCGCCCCCTGCGGACCGAGCGGGCGCGCCCGCGCCGCACCGTCCGCACGGCCGCCTGTCGGAGGTACCGCACATCACCGGGCTGGTGCTCGGGGTGTTCGCGGTGCTGTGTTTTCTGTGGAGTCTGTCGCCGGCGCTGCGCTATCTGACCCACACGCCGCGCCACTACATCGACACCTATTACTTCGACGCCCCCGACACCAGTCTGGTGTGGGCGCTGGTGGTCGGCCTGCTGGCCGCCGCGCTGGCCGGGCGCAAGCGGATCGCCTGGTGGCTACTGATCGGCTATCTGGCGTTGTTCGCCCTGGCCAATATCGCCGAGTACACCGACAAGCGCGATGTCGACGCGCTGGTGGCGTGCGTGGTGCACGTGGTGGTGATCGCGATCCTGATCGCCGCGCGCAAGGAGTTCTACACCAAGGTCCGGCCGGGCGCGGCCTGGAAGGCACTCGGGGTGCTGGTCGCGGGGATCGCGGCGGGCTGGCTGCTGGGCTGGGGGCTGGTGGAGCTGTTCCCCGGCTCGCTGCCCGCCGACGGCTGGCAGCGGCCGCTGTGGTCGCTCTACCGCGTCACCGCCGCCGTGCTGGTGGACAACGAGAACTTCGACGGCATGCCGCCGCACTGGGTGAACCTGCTGCTCGGCCTGTTCGGCGCGTGCGCGCTGCTGGGCGCGGTGGTGGTGCTGCTGCGCTCCCAGCGCGCCGACAACGCCATGACCGGGCGCGACGAGTCGGCCATTCGCGGCCTGCTCGCCGAGGCCGATGTCGAGGACTCGCTGGGCTATTTCGCCACTCGCCGCGACAAGGCGGTGATCTTCGCGCCCAACGGCAAGGCCGCCATCACCTATCGCGTGGAGCTGGGTGTGTGCCTGGCCAGCGGCGACCCGATCGGCACCCACGACGCCTGGGAGCCCGCGGTGCGGGCCTGGTTGCGGCAGGCCGACCGGTTCGGCTGGGCGCCCGCGGTGATGGGCGCCAGCGAGGCGGGCGCCACCGTCTACCGCAACGCCGGCCTGACCGCGCTGCGCCTCGGTGACGAAGCCGTCCTCGACACCCGCGCCTTCTCGCTGGCCGGTCCGCACATGAAACAGGTGCGCCAGGCCGCGAACCGCCTGCGCAAGCAGGGCTACGAGGTGCGCATCCGCCGCTGGCGCGACATCCCCGCCGAGGAGTACCCGGAGATCGTCGGCCGCGCCGACGCCTGGCGCGACACCGAGACCGAACGCGGCTTCTCGATGGCGCTGGGCCGCCTGGGCGACCCGCTCGACGGCGACTGCCTGCTGGTGGAGGCCCGCGACGGCGACGAGCGGGTGCGCGGCATGCTCTCGTTCGTGCCGTGGGGCCGATCGCGCGTCTCCCTGGAGCTGATGCGCCGCGACCCGAGCAGCCCCAACGGCGTGATGGAGCTGATGATCTCGCAGCTCGCGCTCACCGCCGACCAGTACAGCGTCACCCGGATCTCGCTGAACTTCGCGGTGTTCCGCTCGGTGTTCGAGGAGGGTGGGCGCATCGGCGCGGGCCCGATCCTGCGGGCCTGGCGCGGGGTGCTGCTGTTCTTCTCGCGCTGGTGGCAGCTCGAGGCGCTTTACCGCTCGAATGTGAAGTACCAGCCGCGCTGGGTGCCGCGGTTCTTCCTGTTCGAGGAGAGCAGGCAGCTGCCACGCGTGGCCACGGCGTGTGGGCTGGCCGAGGGCTTCCTGCCGCGCCTTGGCAAGGAGCCCGACGCGGCCGTGCACACCGGCACCCATCCGTCGGTGCCCGAGAGCGTCACCGGCCTGCACGATGACGGCAGCGCGCCCGAATCCGCCACCGGCGCCGACACCGAGCAGGGACCGCGCAGGCCCGAACAGGTCCGGGTGCGCCTGGACAAACTCGGCAGGCTCACCGCCGCGGGCATCGACGCCTACCCCGTGGCCTATCCCCCGACCCACACCATCGCCGAGGCCAGGCGCTGCCCCAAGGGCACCACGGTGCGGGTGGCGGGCAGGCTGCTGCGCATCCGCGACTACGGCGGGGTGATCTTCGCGGTGGTGCGCGACTGGACCGACGAGATCCAGCTGCTCATCGACCGCGAACGCGTCGGCGCCGACCGCAGCGCCGAGTTCACCGAGTTCTTCGACCTGGGCGACCTGATCGAGGTGAGCGGCCAGCTCGGCGTGAGCCGCGGCGGCGAACTCTCGCTGCTGGCCCAGGACTGGCGGATGAACGGCAAGTGCCTGCACCCGCTGCCCGACAAGTGGCGCGGCCTGGCCGACGCCGAGGCCAAGGTGCGCCAGCGCTACGTCGACATGGCGATCGACCCGCAGACCCGCGAGGTGATGGCCAAGCGCAGCGCGGTCCTGCACTCGCTGCGCGACTCCCTGCACAACTGGGGCTTCCTCGAGGTGGAGACCCCGATCCTGCAACAAGTGCACGGCGGCGCCAACGCCACCCCGTTCCGCACCCACATCAACGCCTACGACCTGGACCTGTACCTGCGCATCGCCCCCGAGCTCTATCTCAAGCGGCTCTGCGTCGGCGGCATGGAGAAGGTGTTCGAGGTGGGCCGCACCTTCCGCAACGAGGGCGTGGACTTCAGCCACAATCCCGAGTTCACGATCCTGGAAGCCTATGAGGCCCACAGCGATTACCTGCGGATGATGCAGCTGTGCCGCAAGCTCATCCAGGACGCGGCGGTGGCCGCCAACGGCGCCGAAGTGGCGCTGCGCCCCACCGAGGACGGCGGTTTCGAGTCCGTCGACATCTCCGGCGAGTGGCGGGTGAAGACCGTGCACGGCGCGGTCTCGGAAGCCGTCGGCGCCGAGGTGAACACCCGCACCGAGCTCGACCGGCTGCACGAGCTGTGCGATCAGGTCGGCGTGAACTATCAACATGGTTGGGACGCCGGACAAGTCGTGCTCGAGATGTACGAGCACCTGGTCGAGGCCCGCACCACCGAACCCACCTTCTACTGCGACTTCCCCACCTCGGTCTCCCCGCTGACCCGCTCGCACCGCAGCATCGACGGCGTCACCGAGCGCTGGGATCTGGTGGCCTGGGGCGTCGAATTGGGCACGGCCTACAGCGAACTCACCGATCCGGTCGAGCAGCGCCGCCGGCTCACCGAACAGTCCATGCTGGCCGCGGGTGGTGATCCCGAGGCGATGGAACTCGACGAGGATTTCCTGCAAGCCCTCGAGCACGCCATGCCCCCGACCGGCGGGCTCGGCATGGGCGTCGACCGGATCGTCATGCTGATCACCGGCCGCAGTATTCGCGAAACATTGCCCTTCCCACTGGTGAAACCTCGCTGATCGGGTACCCCGTCCCGGGGCGTCGACGGATCACGTCGACGCGACGATCTTTGAAGTTCGGTGTCTCTCAGGCACCATCGGTCTCGGACACCGGCACCGGGAGGATGCCGGACCGAACACCTGACGGGATGGGAATTCATGTATCTGGACCTGCTGACCACGGCCTCGCTGGCCGATCCGCACCTGCTCACCAGCAGTGTGGACACCCTGGCGAGCTCCGACACGGTCAACACCGCCCTCGATGTACTGGCGAAGAAGAGCCGGGGCGGCAGCAGTAGCAGAAGTGGTGGCCGCAGCGTGGGCGGAATCCTCGGCGGCATCTGCTGCCTGGTGATCGTCGTGGTGATCGTGGTGGTCGTCCTGCTGCGCAAGAAGAACAACAACAACCAGCCGCCCGCTTACAACCAGGGGCAGCCGCCCTACGGACAGCCCGGGCAGCAGCCGTTCGGTCAGCCCGGTCAGCCCGGCCAGCCGTACGGCCAACAGCCGTACGGGAACACCGGCGGCCAGCCCTACGGTCAGCCCGGCCAACAGCCCTATGGCCAGCCCGGTCAGCCGCCTTACGGTCAGCCCGGTCAGCCGCCTTACGGTCAGCCCGGCCAGCCGCCCTACGGCCAGCCGGGTCAACCGCCCTACGGCCAGCCCTGACCTGATCGGAGGACTCGCGGCGATACCCTCGGTCGATGACGAGGCATCCCCGCGAGTCCTCGGGCGAACAGCTGTTCGCCATGGGGCTCTCCGCGACCGGTGTGGCCGGATTGTTCCTGCTGCTGCGGTTGTTCGCGGTCACCGACTACGACTGGAACGCCGCGTTCTCCCTGGTCGCCACGCTCGGCATCGGCGATGTCGCGGCCATGGTGCTCGGCACGCTGATGGCGGCGCCGATCCTGGGCGGGCTCGCGCTGGCGATCCTGTTCCCCACGGCGGTGGTCCATCAGATCGCCCTCGGCAGGCCGGGCCGCGAGAACGCGGGCAACCTGACCTGGCTGATCACCGTCACCCTGTTCTTCGTCTCGCTGCTGTGGACCTTCCGGATGTGGTGGGTGCCGGTGGTGGCCGTGCTGGTGGGCGCGGTGCTGGCCGCGCTGGTGCTGCCACGCCGCGACCGGCGCGAGCACAGCCGTTTCGCGCACTGGTTCCTACGCAGTTCGCTGCTGATCGTCACCGTGGCCGCGCTGATCCTCGCCGCGGTCGTGCAGGACCCGTGGGTGTCGCTGGAACGCATCCACACCAGAGACGGCGTGCTCGAGGGCTATGTGATGGAGAATCCGCCCGGCTTCCTGAAGGTGCTGCTCGAGCGGGGCCGCGAGATCGTGATCCTCGACATCGCCGATGTCACCGGCCGCGAGGAGGTGGACCCGGAGCCGTGAGGCGCCGCCGCCGGTGATGGGGCAGAGTGAGGGGCGTGCAGCTGATTCTCGTGCGTCATGCCCAGCCCGGCCGCGTGGTCGGCACGTCCACCGCCGCCGACCCGGCGCTGACCGAGATCGGCAGGCAGCAGGCCGAGCGGGTGCCCGCCGCGCTGGCCGCCCACGACATCGTCCGCGTGGTCTCCAGCCCACAGCGCCGGGCCCGCGACACCGCCGCCCCCACCGCCGCCGCGCGCGGACTCGACGTCGAGATCATCGACGACCTCGCCGAATACGACCGCGACCTACCCGCCTACATCCCCATCGAGGACGCGAAGACCGACTTCGCCGACGCCTACGCCCGCATCAAGGCGGGCCTCCTCCCCGAGCAGATCGACGGCCCCGCCTTCACCACCCGCGTGCTCACCGCCGTCGACACCCTGGTCGCGAGCAGCGCCCCCACCGACACCGTGGTCGCCTTCGCCCACGGCGGCGTGGTCAACGTGCTGCTCGCCGACATCCTCGGCCTGCCCCGCCCGCTGACCTTCCCGATCGACTACTGCTCGATCACCCGCATCCTCTATTCCCGCACCGGCGCCCGCACAGCGGCCACCATCAACGAGAACGGCCACGTCTGGGAACTGCTGCCCCGCAACCTCGCCCGCACCGCCTCCTGACAGACCACGGGCCCGGTGTCGTCGACACCGGGCCCGTCATCGAGTCAGCTCACGCTTGTTGCGCGATCCAGTTGTGCATCCAGGTGATCGCCGTCTGGCCGCCGCCCACCGGGTAGGAGCCGTACAGCGTGTGGGCCTGGGAGCGGTAGAAACGCTCCAGGTCCTTGGCGCGCTGCTGGTTGGCGGACTCGGACAGCTGCGCCTGCAGGGTCGGCACACCGCCGTGGGCCATCAGGTCGTTCATGATCGCGCCCGCTTCGATCTGGTAGCGCCACAGGTTGGCCGGGTTGGCGTCCGAGCTCTGGGCCAGGAAGCCGGCGAACCGGGTGACGAAATCGTCGGTGGCGGTGGCGCAGTAGAGATCGTCGACCGCGCAGATGGTGCGCACCCGGTCGCTGATCCAGCCGAAGCCGCCGGGACGCGCGCCACCGGCGCCCGCGCCCTGGGCGTGCGGGCCCACCTGCACATCGGTCGGCGAGCGGCGCGGATCGGAGATCAGGCCGACGGCGGCGACGCTGTCGGGCCGGATCGCGCCGATGCCGGTGCCGATCTCGGCGGCCAGGTCACCGGCGGCGTCGGCGCCCTGGCTGTAGCCGACCAGCGCGATCTTGGTGTCGGCGCAGGAGGCCAGCTTCGCGGTGATCAGGCCGCGCGCGGCACTGACGGCTTCCTTCTTGGAGTTGCCGTACACATCGCCTTCCCACGGGAACGCGGTGGCGGCGTAGGTGACGTAGTCGACGTCGGTGTTGCGGGGTAGGCCGTTGGTGACGCCGGACAGCATGCCGGGGCCGGGTTCCTTGTCGTGGCCCGTTTCCCAGGTGCCCGGGATCGCGACGACATACAGGCTCGGGCAACCCGGTGCCGCGGAGGCACTCGTACTGCCGACCATGATTCCGGTGGTCATCGCCGCGGCAGCACCCAGCGCCGCGGCAACTTTCTTCAAACGCATGCCGCTCCAGTTCAACCTTGTCTTCCCAGACCTCGCCGCGAATCACAATAAGGCCACGCGCCCACCGGTGCCACATGACCGGGTGTCCATGTCCGATTTCCGACAGTCGGCGAACGATCGCATGACAGCGGCCCCGATGAATTCCGCGTCACACTGTCGTCTACACAGCCGAACAGCACGATCACATCGCACGAGAAATCGAGGACATCATGGGCAAGATCGTTGTGGCGGAGTTCGTTTCGGCCGACGGAATCATCGAGAACCCCGCCTGGACCGCCCCGTACTGGAACGACGCCATCGGCGAGTTCAAGAACCCCGAGGTCTTCGACGCCGACGCGCTGCTGCTCGGCCGCGTCACCTACGAGGGTTTCGCCGCGGCCTGGCCCGCGCACCCCGAGGAAGGCGAATACAAGGACCGGATGAACTCCATGCCCAAGTTCGTCGCCACCTCCACCGGCTCCGAGCTGGACTGGAACGCCACCCGTATCGAGGGCGACCTGGCCGAGTCCATCGCGAAACTGCGCGCCGAGCACGACCTGCTCGTCTACGGCAGCGCCGCGCTGGTGGAGTTGCTGCGCGCGCACGATCTGGTCGACGAGTACCGGCTGGTGGTCTACCCGGTGTTCGTCGGCAAGGGCCTGCGGCTGTTCACCGATGTCGACGCCACGGCGGAGCTCGAGCTCACCAGCTCCGAGACCCTGGACAACGGCGTGCAGTTGAACGTCCTCACCGTCACCGGCCGCACGCCGGCCTGACGGTGAGGCGTTCGGCCGCGAGCGCTGGACTCACACCTCGAGGTCTTCCTCGATGCCCTTGAGGCGGTGGCGGGCCAGCGCCAGGTTGCCGCGCGCGCGGTCGAGCGCGAGGTAGAGGAACAGCCCTTTGGACTTGCGGCCCGTCATCGGCCGGATGATGTGGTACTGGGTACCCAGGGTGATGAGGATGTCCTCGATCTCCTCGTTGAGGCCCAGCTGCTCGATGGTCCGCATCTTCGCGCGGACCACCTCGGTGTTGCCCGCCGCGGCGATCTGCAGGTCCAATGCCTTGGTACTGCTGAGCATTCCGAGCGCCATGCCGGAGTTGTAGTCGACGATCGCGGCGCCGACCGCGCCGTCGATCACCATCATGTCCTTGAGTGCCAGATCGATATTCGACATGTCCTACCTTTCATTTGGTGTGCTTGCCCTGGTTGTTGCCAGAGATGTTCGCCGCCGCCAGGTGTTCGGCGATGGCGCGTGCGACCGGCCGCGACTCCAGGTGGAGCCGGCCGACGTTCACTTCCGGGCCCGCCAGCACGGTCAGCGCGGTGTAGCCGGCGGCGTAGATCACCACCTGCCCCTCGGTGCCGTGCACGACGACCTCGTTGAACCCGCCCCCGTGCGCCGTGGAGGCCAACCGGAACGACAGCGACAGCTGCGCGGCGGCCAGCGCCGCCATGCCCGCGGGTTCGATGTGCGGGGGCAGGTCGTGCTCGATGAGCAGGCCGTCGCTGGACGCCACGACCGACCCGGTGAGCCGGGGCACGCGCTCGCGCAGGGACTTCAATTCGGCCAGCACCGCCGCGTTCCGTTCGGGCACGGTCATCGCCACCTCGGTCACTTTCTTTCCCCTCCAATCACCGAGCAGTTTCTTCCGCACGGTCACGCAAGCTCCTCCAACGCCGCTTTGAGCCGGATGAGTAGGTCTCGGTCCACCGGTCGCCAGCGCTCGGGTTGGTAGGGCCGGACTCCGCGGTACCGGACGGACGCGACCGCTTCCTCGTCGAGCGCGTGCCTGCCCGGCCCGCCCGTCCCGGTGAGGGGACGCGCCGACCGCGGCGGGGCGGGTACCCGCCGCGGCAGTTCGGGGACACCGCTGGTCGGCAGGGGCAGGCGCTGCGGAGCCGGGTCCGGGACCAGGCCCAGATGGCGGCGTCGCACGACGGGTGCCTCGATCAGCCCGGCGGCGGTGAGGTCGCGCACGGCGACCAGGCAGCCGTAGGTGGTGCGGCCCAGGTCGCGGGCGATGTCGGCGATGCTGCGGCTGCTGTCGACGGCGGCGAGCACCTCGGCCTGACTGCCGGTGAGCGTCACCCGTTTCTGATCGGTGCGCCGGGCGGGAACCACCGGCTGCGAGGCGACCAGCTCCGCGGGCCACGGCCCGAATTCCGGATCACCGCGGCGGGCGCACTCGTGCACCACCGCGTGCGGTGCCACCCGGCAGACATTCGAGAGCCAATGTTCGGGCGCCGGAACGAATTCCGGTTCGGCGGGCGAGGAGAGCAGGAAATAGGCCGCGTCGTAGACCGACAGCACGGCCAGGGTCTCCAGGCGCGGCCCGTGCGGCAGCGCGTCGCGATCGCCGGCGCCCGCGCGCTGCCAGTCCTCGGCGGTGGCGACCCCTGCCTCGACCACGAGACGGTCCAGGCCGGGCGTGCGGCGACAACCCGCGGAGGTGATCGCGCCGTCCGCGAAATGGAATTCGCCGTCACCGGCGCGCAGCACACCGGTCGATCGCTGTTGTTCCAGCCGATGCAGTTCGTCGGCGAGCGCGACGCTCATCGTTGCCCACCCGTCAGTTCGTCGAGCGCCGAGCGCAGCTGGTAGCGCGCCATGCCCAGGTTGCCGGTGTCACCGTCGAAGACCACGTGCATGAACAACCGGCCGTCGAAATCCCCGTCGACGAGGTGCAGCAGGTGGAAACCCGAGGGGCGGCACACGACGATCTCGGAGATCTCGTCGTTGTCGCGGCTGCCGGACAGCGCCGTACAGCCGAGTGCGGCCCGCACCACCTCGGTGGTGCCCGCCGCGTCCTCGTGCTCGTCGACGATGCCGTGCGCCCCTGCCGCGGCAATCGCCAATCCGCTGGCCCCGTCCACCAGTGTCACGCTGCGCGCACCGGGAATATCCATGATGCGTTGCAAGCAGCCGTCGAGAGAATTCACACGCCCCGGCCCGTCATCGATCGGTTATCGAAACGAGACGCTATACCGCCCCGCAACCGCTCGCATCCTGAACGCCGGAAAATTGCTGTCCGGCAAAATGTTTGCTGGGGTTTGCTGGAAAACCGCTCGGTATCAATACTTTTGAGTAACTCAGGCCGTCATTCGCTACTCACCGGTGAACCCGAAGGTCAATCCCCCTTTTCGTGTGCCAGCGACCACCGCGCGAACTGGGGAATTGTCCACTTCGCAAACCTCGCCTTTGTGTGGACAGCCGAATTCCCCGGTCCGGACACGCGACGGGTCAGCCCGCGGCGCGCCGGTACCAGGACTCGGCTTCGCGGTGCGCGCCCTCGGATTCGAGCAGGGCGGCGAGATTGGCCATCGCGCGCGGATGGCCGAGATCAGCGGCGCGGCGGAAGCAGCGGCGGGCCTCTGTGGTGGCGCCGCGATCGCGCAGCAGCAGACCGAGATTGTTCATCGCGTCGATGTCGCCGTTGTCGGCGGCCTCGGCGTACCAGGACTCGGCCTCGTCGTAGTGATGGCGCTGTTCGTAGAGGCGGGCCAGGTTGTACATGGCGTCGAGATGGCCCGCGACGGCCGCGCGGTGGTACCAGGACTCCGCGTCGGCGCGATCGCCGTACTGGTAGAGCAGCGTCGCCAGGTTGTACATGGCGTTGCTGTTGCCGCCCGAAGCCGCGCGGCGGTACCAGGACTCGGCCTCCTCGATGTCACCGAGCTTGTCGAGCAGCACGGCGAGGTTGTTCATCGCCCGGGTGTGACCCGCCGCCGAGGCCTGCCGGAACCAGTATTCGGCGGCCTCGAAATCGCTGTGGTCGTAGTAGATGTTGGCCAGATTGTGCATGGCGGTACCGTCTCCGCGCTCGGCAGCGCGATGCAGGCTCGCCATCGTTCCCGGCGGCAACGGCACAGCTCCCCCTCGGATCACCGGTTACACCTCGACACGGAAAGTCTATGTGCTGCACCGGAGATCAGCCACGTCCTTCTTCCCGCCCCCGAAGCCCTTCCCGTGGAAGACTGTTCATCCCCCTACGCATCTCGCGGGCAAACCCGGTACCCCTCGCCGACCCCCTCGGCTAGCGTCGTGCCACGTCGGACGCCTGTTCGCCACCACCGCCCCGGAGGACACCCATGGCCGAACTGACCATCGACCTCTACGGCACCCCTGTGGGCACCCTCACCGGCTCCGCCCCCGATCACGACTTCGTCATCACCCCCGACGCCGCCGATCTCCGCGCCCCCGGCTCCCCCATCCTGTCGGCTGCCGTCCCCCTCACCACCACCCCCAACCGCTCCCACCGAGCCCGCAGGCAGAACTTCTTCCGCGAACTGCTCCCCGAGGGCCGTATGCGCACCCGCACCGCCGAACTGGCAGGCGTCGGCGCGCACGATGTCATCGGTCTGCTCCGCCGATACGGTGGCGATCTACCCGGCGCGGTCCAGATCCGCGACCCGGAAGACACCACCGAACCCGCACTGGAACCACTGACGACCGCCGAGGTCGCGACCATGCTGGCCACCGTCGAGGACCACCCACTCGGCAACCGCCCGCCCGACGGCAGAACATCCCTGGCCGGGGTGCAGGACAAGATCGCGCTGGCCCGAACGGCGAGGGGCTGGAACCGGGTTGTCGGCGGATCTCCGTCGACGCACATTCTCAAGCCCGCGTCGCCCACCGAGCCGACCACGATCTACGACGAGGAGTACGGCGCCCGATTCGTCCGGGCCGCCGGTCTGGCCGAATACCCCACCTGGACAACCGACTTCGACGGTGTGCCCGCGCTGGTGGTCGAACGGTTCGACCGGCTGGCCGACGGTTCCCGCCTGCATCAGGAGGACTTCAGTCAGGCGCTCGGCGCCTCGGGCGACCAGAAGTATCAGCGCTTCGGTGGACGCGTCACCATGGTGCGCATCGCGAACTGCCTCGGTGACCGCGACGCGCTCGAACGCCTGCTGCGGATGACCACCCTCGCGGTCGCGGTCGGCAATCTGGACATGCACGCGAAGAACATCGCGCTGCTCCACCGGCCCGACGGGTCGTCCACCCTCGCGCCCGCCTACGACTTCGTTCCGCAGACCCATCAGCGCAACGACGGGGAGATGGCGTTGTCGGTGGGTGGTGAGTATCGCCATCACGGCATCACCCGCGAGCATCTCGTGGCGGAGGGCACGTCCTGGGGACTCCCCGATGCGGCGGAGATCGTCGAGGCCACGCTGTCGACCGCGCTCACCACGGTGCGCGCCGAAAGTCCGCATCCGCGGGCACATCCCACGTTGCCTGAGGACATCACCCGCTTCACCACCAACTTGCTCGTGGGTCGTGCGGCCGGGCACGGCTAGCCGGTGATCGACCATGGCGGCGCGTACGCGGGTGTGGATCGTGGCTGTTCCAGCGTTGTGGGTGGGGGCGGTCGTTACGATCGGGACGCATGAGAACTCCGCGTCTTCTGCTGCTGCTCGTGACCGGGGCGACCGGTGCTTTCGTGCTTCCGTGCGCCGCTACGGTGTCGGCCGCGCCGCAGCAGTGTGTGCCGTGGAGCCAGGAGGTCGTCGCCGGTGGGTTCGGGGTGCTGGAGAATCTCGGGTTCGACGGGCGCGGGAATGTGCTGCTGTCCGAACAGGATCTGGGTGGCGGGCCGGGGGCCGTGCGGGCGTTGGGAACCGACGGCGTACGGACCACGATCGCCGATTCGGTCGACGGACCCGGCGGGATCGTGGTCACCGGTGGCACCGCGTACTTCACCACCGGGAACACCGCGTCGGCGGCCTTGGGCGGGCAGCACACGGGAACCATCGACTCGGTGGATCTCGCGACCGGCGCGCGGGCCACGGTGGCGCGCGGATTGCAGATGCCGAACGGGCTGGCGCGCTTGGCGAACGGTGATTTCGTGGTCAGCAAGGACATCGGCGCGGGCTCGATGACCAGGGTGCGCCCGGACGGCACGACCACCCCCTTCGCCCCGGCCCTCACCTCCACCAACGGCCTCGCCGTCGACGCACCCCGCGACCGGCTGATCGTCTCGACCACCTTCGACCCCACCACGGTGATCGCCGCCGTCGACACCACCCACCCGGACACCCCGATCACCCGCACCGAACTCCCCGGCTTCGGCCCACTGAACTCCGCCGACGACCTCACCGTCGACGCCGACGGCACCGCCTACGTCGCACTCAACGTGGCAGGCGCGGTCCAACAGGTCGACATCGACACCGGCCACTCCTGCCGCATCGCCGAGGGCCTGCCCCTGGTCTCCTCGGTCCGCTTCGGCACCGGCCCCGGCTGGGACCCGAACTCCCTCTACGCCACCAGCTTCCTCGGCACCCTCACCAAACTGACCCCACCCCGATAACGACGAAAGGCGCTCGCGGACCGGGTGGTCTGCGAGCGCCTTTCGGGTCTTACGGGATTACCGCTGGGCGACGGCGGTCGGCGGGATGGGTGCGGGGAGCGCGGTCTCGCCTTCCAGGTACTTGTCCACGGCCGAGGCGGCGGCGCGGCCTTCGGCGATGGCCCAGACGATCAGGGACTGGCCGCGGCCCATGTCGCCGGCGACGAAGACGCCGGGGATGTTGGTGGCCCAGTTCTTGTCGCGCTGGACGTTGCCGCGGCCGTCGTAGCCGACGCCGAGGTCGGTCAGCAGGCCGGGCTTCTGCGGGCCGACGAAGCCCATGGCCAGCAGGACCAGGTCGGCTTCGAGGGTGAAGTCGGTGCCTTCGACCTTCTCGAAGCGGCCGTTGGCCATCTTGACCTCGTGCGCCTCGAGACCGGTGACCTTGCCGTCCTTGCCGACGAAACGCTCGGTGTTCACCGAGAACACCCGCTCGCCGCCCTCTTCGTGCGCCGAGGAGACCCGGTACATGAGGGGGTAGGTCGGCCACGGGGTGGAACCGGCGCGCTCCTCCGGCGGACGCGGCATGATCTCGAACTGGTGGACGCTCTCGGCACCGTGGCGGTGCGAGGTGCCCAGGCAGTCGGCGCCGGTGTCGCCACCACCGATGATGACGACCTTCTTGCCCTTCGCGTGGATGGGCGGCAGGCCGTTCTCGTCGGTGATGTCGTCGCCGAGCTGCACGCGGTTGGCCAGCGGCAGGAACTCCATGGCCTGGTGGATGCCGTCGAGCTCGCGGCCCGGGATCGGCAGGTCGCGGGCGATGGTGGCACCACCGGCGAGCACGATCGCGTCGAACTGCTCGCGCAGCTGCTCGGCGGAGATGTCGACGCCCACGTTCACGCCGGTCTTGAAGATGGTGCCCTCGGCCTCCATCTGGGCGAGGCGACGGTCGATGACCGCCTTCTCCATCTTGAATTCCGGGATGCCGTAGCGCATCAGGCCGCCGATGCGGTCGTCGCGCTCGAACACGGTCACGGTGTGACCGGCCCGGGTGAGCTGCTGGGCGGCGGCCAGACCGGCCGGTCCCGAGCCGACGACGGCGATCTTCTTGCCGGTCAGCCTGGTCGGGTACACCGGGGTGACCCAGCCCTCGCCGAAGGCGTTCTCGATGAGCTCGACCTCGACCTGCTTGATGGTGACCGGCTGCTGGTTGATGCCGAGCACGCAGGACGCCTCACACGGAGCCGGGCACAGGCGGCCGGTGAACTCCGGGAAGTTGTTGGTGGCGTGCAGGCGGTCGATGCCCTCGCGCCAGCCACCCTTGTACACCAGGTCGTTCCACTCGGGGATCAGGTTCCCCAGCGGACAGCCGTTGTGACAGAAGGGGATACCGCAGTCCATGCAGCGGCTGGCCTGCTTCTGCAGGGTCTCGTGGGAGAACTTCTCCTCGTAGACCTCTTTCCAGTCCAGCAGTCGCAGCTCGACGGGGCGGCGGGCAGGCAGTTCCCGCGAGGTGTTCTTCAAAAAGCCTTGTGGGTCAGCCACGAGCCGCCTCCATGATCGCTGCGTCGACATCCTTGCCGCTCTTCTCGGCTTCGGAGATGGCGAGCAAAACCTTCTTGTATTCGCGGGGCATGACCTTCACGAAGTGGTTCACCTGCTGGGACCAATCGCTCAGGATGCGCTCGGCCACAGCCGATCCCGTTTCGTCGCGGTGGGTCGCGATGATGTCGCGCAACCAGGTGAAGTCGTCACCGGAGAGCTGCTCGATCGCCTCGGACTGATCCGGGTTGACCCGCTCGGGCAGGGTGCCCTCGGGGTCGTAGACGAACGCGACACCGCCGGACATACCGGCGCCGAGATTGCGGCCGGTACCGCCGAGGATGACCACCCGGCCACCGGTCATGTACTCGAGCGCGTGGTCACCCACACCCTCGACGACCGCGGTGGCACCGGAGTTGCGCACGCCGAAGCGCTCGCCCGCCACACCGTTGATCAGGATCCGGCCGCTGGTCGCGCCGAACATGATCACGTTGCCCGCGATGATGTTGTCCTCGGCGACGAAGCCCTCCGGCGCGGTGAGCGCCGGGCGGACCACGATGTGACCACCGGACAGACCCTTGCCGACGTAGTCGTTGGCGTCACCCTGCACGCGCAGCGTGATGCCGGCCGGGACGAACGCGCCGAAGCTGTTGCCCGCCGAACCGTTGAAGGTGATGTCGATGGTGTCGTCGGGCAGGCCCGCGCCACCGTAGAGCTTGGTCACCTCGTGGCCGAGCATGGTGCCGACCGTGCGGTTCACGTTGGTGATCTTGGTTTCGATCTTCACCGCCTGGCCACGCTCGAGCGCGGGGGCGCTCTGCGCGATCAGCTCGTTGTCCAGCGCCTTGTCCAGGCCGTGGTCCTGGGTGCCGGTGCAACGGGTGTCCTGGTTCATGAACGCCGTCTCCGGCATGTCCAGAATCGGCGACAGGTCCAGCTTGGCGGCCTTGAAGTGCGCCTTGGCCTTGGTGGTGTCGAGCAGGTCGACCCGGCCGACGGCCTCGTCGAGCGTGCGGAAGCCCAGCTCGGCGAGCAGCTCACGCACCTCCTCGGCGATGAACAGCATGAAGTTCTCGACGAACTCCGGCTTGCCGGAGAAGCGCTCGCGCAGCACCGGGTTCTGGGTGGCGATGCCGACCGGACAGGTGTCGAGGTGGCACACGCGCATCATGATGCAGCCCGAGACGACCAGCGGCGCGGTCGCGAAACCGAACTCCTCGGCGCCGAGCAGGGCGGCGATCATCACGTCGCGGCCGGTCTTCATCTGACCGTCGACCTGGACGACGATGCGGTCGCGCAGGCCGTTGAGCAGCAGGGTCTGCTGGGTCTCGGCCAGGCCGAGCTCCCAGGGGCCGCCCGCGTGCTTGAGCGAGGTCAGCGGCGAGGCGCCGGTGCCGCCGTCGTGGCCCGAGATGAGCACGACGTCGGCGTGCGCCTTGGACACACCGGTGGCGACGGTGCCGACACCCGGCTCCGCGACAAGTTTCACGTGAATCCGCGCCTGCGGGTTCGCGTTCTTCAGGTCGTGGATCAGCTGGGCCAGATCCTCGATCGAGTAGATGTCGTGGTGCGGGGGCGGGGAGATCAGGCCGACGCCCGGCGTGGAGTGCCGCACCTCGGCGACCCACGGGTACACCTTGTGCGCGGGCAGCTGGCCGCCCTCGCCCGGCTTGGCACCCTGGGCCATCTTGATCTGGATGTCGGTGGCGTTGGTCAGGTAGTGCGCGGTGACGCCGAAGCGACCCGACGCGACCTGCTTGATCGCCGACCGGCGCCAGTCGCCGTTCTCCTCGACCTCGAAGCGAGCGGGGCTCTCGCCGCCCTCACCGGAGTTCGAGCGCGCGCCGAGCCGGTTCATCGCGATGGCGAGGGTCTCGTGCGACTCCGCCGAGATGGAGCCGTAGCTCATCGCGCCGGTGGAGAAACGCTTGACGATCTCGCTGGCCGGCTCGACCTCGTCGATCGAGATCGACTCGCGGGCGCTGGTCTTGAACTTGAACAGACCGCGCAGCGCCGCCAGTCGCTCGGACTGGTCGTCGACGAGCTTGGTGTACTCCTTGAAGACCGAGTACTGCCCCGAGCGGGTCGCGTGCTGCAACTTGAACACGGTGTCGGGGTTGAACAGGTGGTACTCGCCCTCGCGACGCCACTGGTACTCGCCGCCGACCTCGAGCTCGCGGTGCGCGCGCTCGTTGCGGTTCTCCAGGAACGCCACGCGGTGCCGGGCGGCCACCTCGGCGGCGATCTCGTCGAGACCGATGCCGTCCAGCGGCGAGCGCAGGCCGGTGAAGTACTCGTCGACCAGGTCCTGGGCCAGGCCGATGACCTGGTAGAGCTGGGCGCCGTTGTAGGAGGCCAGGGTGGAGATGCCCATCTTCGACATCACCTTGAGCACGCCGTTGCTGGCCGCGGTGCAGTAGTTCGCGACGGCCTTGCGGAAGTCGGCGGTGCGGTCACCGGTGCTGCCGGGGATCGCCAGCGAGCCGCGCTCGAGCATGTCCTCGATGGTCTCGAAGGCCATGTACGGGTTGATCGCGGCGGCGCCGAAGCCCACCAGCATGGCCATGTGGTGCACCTCGCGGGCGTCACCGGCCTCGACGACCAGGCCGACCATGGTGCGGGTGCGCTCGCGCACCAGGTGGTGGTGCACCGAGGAGGTGAGCAGCAGCGACGGGATCGGCGCCAGCTTCTCGTTGGACTCGCGGTCGGACAGCACGATGATCCGCGCGCCGCCGTCGATCGCGGCCGAGACCTGGGTGTTGATCGCGGTCAGCGCCGCGCGCATGCCCGCGCCGCCCTCGGCGACCGGGTACAGGCCACGCACGACCACCGAACGCAGGCCGGGGTGGCTGCCGTCGTCGTTGATGTGGACCAGCTTGGCCAGCTCGTCGTTGTCCAGGATCGGCTGCTCGAGCGCGATCTGCTTGCAGGACTCCGGGCCGGGGTGCAGCAGGTCGGCCTCGGGACCGATGTTGCGCTTGAGGCTGGTGACGACCTTCTCGCGGATGGCGTCCAGCGGCGGGTTGGTGACCTGCGCGAACAGCTGCGAGAAGTAGTCGAACAGCAGGCGCGAGCGGTTCGACAGCACCGCGATCGGGGTGTCGGTACCCATCGAGCCCAGTGCCTCGCCGCCGGTCTTGGCCATCGGCGTGATCAGCAGGTTCAGGTCCTCGGTGGTGTAGCCGAAGATCTGCTGACGGATCAGCACGCGGTCGTGCGACATGTGCACGTGCGGGCGGTCGGGCAGGTCGGCCAGGCGGCTGACGCCCTCGTCGAGCCACTGCTGGTACGGCTGCGCCGCGGCCAGCTCGCCCTTGATCTCGGCGTCGGTGAGGATGCGGCCCTGCTCGGTGTCGACCAGGAACATCTTGCCCGGCTGCAGGCGGATCTTCTGGACCACGGTGGCCGGATCGATGTCGAGTACGCCGACCTCCGAGGCCAGCACGACCAGGCCGTCCTCGGTGACCCAGATGCGACCGGGGCGCAGGCCGTTGCGGTCGAGCACGGCGCCGATCTTCGTGCCGTCGGAGAAGCAGACGGCGGCGGGGCCGTCCCAGGGCTCCATCAGCATCGAGTGGTACTCGTAGAACGCCCGCAGCTGCGGGTCCATGCTCTCGTTGCGTTCCCACGCCTCGGGAATCATCATCATGACGGCGTGGTGCAGGTCGCGACCGCCCAGGTGCAGCAGCTCGAGCACCTCGTCGAAACGGGCGGTGTCGCTGGCACCCGGGGTACAGACGGGGAAGATCTTCTCCAGACGGTTCTTGCCCGCCTCGTCCTTGCCGAACACGTCCGAACGCAGCAGCGCCTCACGCGCGCGCATCCAGTTCTCGTTGCCGGTGACGGTGTTGATCTCACCGTTGTGGGCGACCCGGCGGAACGGGTGCGCCAGCGGCCACGAGGGGAAGGTGTTGGTGGAGAAGCGCGAGTGCACGATGCCGATGGCCGACTCGACGCGCTCGTCCTGCAGGTCCAGGTAGAACGCGCGCAGCTGCGGCGTGGTGAACATGCCCTTGTAGATGAAGGTCTCGCCGGACAGGCTCGGGAAGTACACCGACTCCTTGCCGACCGCGCCCTCGCCCGAGCCGGACTTGCCCAGCTCGTGCTCGATCCGCTTGCGGATCACGTAGGCGCGACGCTCCAGGTCCATGCCGGAGAGCTGCTCGGCCGAGTTCTTCGGCGAGCCGATGAAGATCTGCCGGAAGGTGGGCATGGCGTCGCGCGCCAGCGCACCCAGCGAGGACTCCTCGATCGGCACCTCGCGCCAGCCGAGCACGGCCAGGCCCTCTTCGACGACGATCTTCTCGACGCCGTAGGCGGCACGCGCGGCTTCGCGACGGGCCTGCGGCAGGAAGGCGATACCGGAGGCGTAGGAGCCGACCGGGGGCAGCTCGAAGTCGACCACAGCGCGGAAGAACTTGTCCGGGAGCTGGATCAGGATGCCCGCGCCGTCACCGGAGTTCGGCTCTGCGCCCGCGGCACCGCGGTGCTCCAGGTTCAGCAGCGCCGTGATGGCCTTGTCGACGATGTCGCGACTGCGTCGTCCGTGCATGTCGGCGACGAACGCGACGCCGCAGGCGTCGTGCTCGAATGCCGGATCGTAGAGCCCGGTGACACCGGGTGACCTGTGGCCAGGAAGTTGCGTCATGCCTCTGCCTTCAAGAAAGTCGGCTGTCGATGAATCGGCCGCCCGTTGGATTGGGCCCTATCGTCGTTTCGCCTCCGTCAAGACTGCGTCCGTACGATCCGAAAACCAGCTACGGTGATGGTTTGCGGCGTGCAGTCACGTCTCCAGTTGTCCACCCGCTTCGTTGACGTAGTGGGTGCTCAGAGGTAACGGAACGTTGACACGTTCCTCACCTCCGCGCGGGTTTCACCCGCTACTGTTGGCCCGGTTTCACCGGACCCCGAACAGGTGGTTGTGCCGAACAGGGGTGTGCTCGGCGTAAGAGCAAACGATAAGTCAGACCGTGAGCCCAACCAACTAAGGTTGTGCTAATAACCTTGTCTAGCTGGGGTTTGTAACGGCGGCTTGCTTCGTCGCGCGCGTCGTCCAGTGTAAAGCAGAGCGGGTGCTGAATCGATCCCGGACAACCCGTGCCGACCTGCGCGAACACTGTGGGCGAGCAGGCCCGAAACAGCCACCGGCACCGGGCCGAAAGCTGAACTCACCTGCACCGCAGCAGATTTCCCTTTACTCCTGGACGCCAAACCTGGGACCTCCGCTAACCGGGGTAGGTCACGGTGAGATATATCCGACAGCGCCTTCGACATGCGGGGTAGTCATCCAACCGTTCGGTCTGTATTTCTGAGATGTGCCGCAGCACACTCCTGGCTAACGATTTCGGAGTGTCGTTCGCCACATCGGGCCGGTATCAGACCGTCCGGTATGGCTCGCCAGGCTCGACACGCCGAGGTGGACGCGACGAAGCGCGGGCGCCGCGATGTATCAAATGTCCAGTTGTGAGGCTGACCACAAAGAGGCCGTCGGCGCTCGGTGTGGCGGGTCGGGGCCTGTCACGCTGGCACAACGAATCCATGACAGTTTCGCCATGCCATGTGGAGCGCACGACCCGGGGAGAACCTATGACCGGCACACTCACCTGGCTCGGCGGAGGGCTCGCCTCGCCGCGGCGCGGCACGCCGGATACCGGCGCGGAGCAGGCCGTCAGCCAGGAACAAGCGGGATATGCCGTCACCGGGGCCGCGGTGGCGCTGTTCGGCGTGGTCACCGGGCTCGTGCTGGTGGCGGCGCTGGGCGCGGCCGAGGGGATCGGCTGGCCGGTCATCGTGGTGCTCGCGCTGCTGGGTGCGGCCGGGGCGCTGGCACTGGGCCGGGCATTGGCGAGCACGCCACTCACCGGACCCGACCGCCGCGCGACCGCGACCAGGATCGTCGTCGGGGTGGCCGCGGGCGTGCTGGTGGCCGAACTCGCCTCGACCGTGCTGCTCGGCGGGACCGTCGACCGGGAGCTGGACGTGCGCGCCCAGGACAGCGCCGAGCAGGCACCCGTGGTGGTCACCGCGCGCGGTGAACTGGACCGGGCCACCGCGGAACGCGCCGCGCTGGACGCGACCATCGCCGAGGCCCAGGCCGATATCGACACCGCGCTGGTCATCGCGCGCTGCGAATTCAACCCCACCCCGCAGTGCCCGCAGACCCGGATCACCGGCGTCCCCGGTCGCGGCCCGGAATCGCAGACCGCCAACGACATGCTCGACGACGCCCGCAAGCAGCTCGCCGCCGCCCAGGACCGCACCGAGGCCCTCGACACGGCCGTGCGCACCGAGACCGCCGACCTCGCCACCGCCCGCACCCTCGCCTTCGCCGACGCCGACCGCGGCCTCGGTGCCCGCTGGCTTGCCATGAACGGCTACACCGCCGCGCACGCCGGTGCCGCCGCGCTGCGCCTGCTGGTGCTGGTGATCGGCGTGCTGCTGGCTCTGCTGCCGCTGCTGCTGCGCTGGTGGCGCGGGGAGACCGCGCTGGATCGGCGGATCGAGGCGGCCGAGGTGGCCGACCGGGCCGAGCGCGCGGCCGACGCCGCCATCGCGGTGCAGCGCGCCGAGGTGCGCACCGAGACGGCCGCGCTGCGCGCCGAGCACGAGCTCACCAGCGCGCGCCTGGCCATCGAAGCCGATACCGTGATCGACCGGGAACGTCAGCGCACCAGGATCATCGCCGCGATCGGCGGCTTCGAGCTCGGGTTCACCGAGCCGCACCGAAAGGACGACTCCGTGGCTCTGGAGCCGAATGTGACACCGCAGCTGCCCGCCGGCTACCTCCCGAACGCGTTGCCGCAGGCAGGAGCGCCGCAGGCCGGTGCGCTGGTGCCCGTGCAGCAGCCGGTGAGCGCGCCCGCCGCACCCGCGCAGGCCCCGGCCGGTGGTGGCGGCCTGGAGCTGCCGATCATCGGCACGGTGCCGTTCACCGACACGGCCGCGCG
The DNA here is from genome assembly GCF_053602435.1 of Nocardia sp. NPDC004415. Lineage (NCBI taxonomy): Bacteria > Bacillati > Actinomycetota > Actinomycetes > Mycobacteriales > Nocardiaceae > Nocardia > Nocardia sp. NPDC004415. The sequence goes on along the minus strand of NZ_JBSGDP010000002.1, from coordinate 88,092 downwards.
CTGGATCCGCCCGCTGGTGCCCTCCTTCGTGGCCAATGCCATCGATTCGGCGACCCACCCGCTGCGCACCGCGCGGCAGGCCTTCGAGGAGGTCGAAGAGGTCACCTTCACGCTGCGCCGCACCCGCAAGGTCACCGTCGACACCCAGGACTCGCAGGCGCCGCAGCAGCCGCAGATGACGGCGCCCGCCGGATACCAGCTACCCGGCCAGCCGGTGCAGGGCTACCTGCCCGCGGGCTACCCGCAGCCGCAGTACAACCCGTACGACCAGCCCAACCCCTACGCCCAGCAGATCGCCTCGACCGTGGTCGACGCGCCCTCGACCCGGTACCACCCGGACCCGCGCCAGTACCCGGCCGCGCCGACCTACCAGGCGCTGCCCGCGAGCCAGGGCACCGGGCTGCCCGCCGCGGACGGGCAGGGGGAGATCGCCGGACGTACGGTCGACGAGCTGCCCGGCGGCGGCCGTCGTCAGCTCCCGCCCGCACGCTGATCCGCGTGTTCAGTGAACATCTGTTCTCTGAACACGCCGAGTGCCCCTCCGCACGCCCATCCGGGCGTGTGGCGGCCCGAAACGGATCACTGACTGGTCATATAGCCGTCATCGGCGATCAGTGACCTGGACTACACCACGCCGCCGTGTCCGAATCTCGGTTTACAGTGCGTGAGTGATCCACAGCGACGGACCGAAGGGCGGGGCGCGCACCGCGCCGTGGGGCTCGCCGCTGCTCGGACCGGTCGAGGAGAAATCGTCCATCCGGCGGGTCCGCGTGCAGCTGCTGCTGACCCTGCCGCTGCTGGTGGCCAATCTGATCGGCATCGCGATGATCGTGGTGCTGGCCGGGTTCGTGCTGCCGGGGCCGACGGTGTTCACCTGGGACCTGCTGCTGATCAACGCCGTCTTCACGCCGCTGTGCGCGGTGCTCGCGCTGGTGATCGGCACCGTCTGGGGGACGGTGGCCGGGCTGCGCACCATGCGCTGGGCCACCGACCCCGACCGCGTGCCGACCCCGGCCGAACAGCGCGTCACCGTGTCGGCGCCGCGCTGGATGGTGTTGCAGCAGGCCGTGCTGTGGACAGTGGCGCTGGTCACGCTGACGATCGTCTACGGAATCGCCGATCCGGCGCTGATCCCCAAGGTGGCGCTCTCGATCGGCGCGGCCGGGATCGTGGTGTGCGCCAACAGCTACCTGATCATCGAATTCGCCCTGCGCCCGGTGACCGCGCGCGTGCTCCAGGCCGACCCGCACCGCCGCCGCGGCATCGGGGTGTTCGGCCGGACCATGCTGTCGTGGCTGGTCGGCTCGGGTATCCCGGTGGCGCTGTCGATGGTGGTGGCGGTGTGGGCGCTGGCCGATCCGGCGGTGAGCAAGGCCCGGCTGGCCGTGTGCGTGCTCAGCCTCGGCGGTTCGGCGCTGCTGTTCGGGATGCTGCTGATGGCGCAGGTCGTCGCCGCGACCGTGGCCCCCATCAAGGGCGTGCGCCAGGCGCTGCGCCGGGTGGAGGACGGCGATCTCGACGCCGAGGTCACCCTCTACGACGGCACCGAACTCGGTGACCTGCAGAGCGGCTTCAACCGCATGGTGCACGGCCTGCGCGAGCGCGCCATGATCGAGGACCTGTTCGGCAAGCACGTCGGCCACGACGTGGCCATGGCCGCCATCGCCTCCCAGCCCGTGCTCGGCGGCACCGAGACCGAGGCCGCCGCCCTGTTCATCGACATCATCGGCTCCACCACCATGGCCGCCACCCGGCCCGCCCCCGAGATCGTCGGCATCCTCAACCGGTTCTTCGACATCGTCGTCGACGAGGTGGAGCGCCACGGCGGGCTGCTCAACAAGTTCGAAGGCGACGCGGCCCTGGCCGTCTTCGGCACCCCCGCGCCCCTCGACGACCTGGCCGGTGCCGCCCTGTCCTGCGGTCGCGCCATCCAGCGCCGCCTGCGCGAAGCCTCCGATCTCGACGCGGGGATCGGCGTGGCGGCGGGCCGTGTCGTCGCCGGCAATGTGGGCACCCACAACCGCTACGAGTTCACCGTCATCGGTGACGCCGTCAACGAGGCGGCCCGCCTGTGCGAGCTCTCGAAGAACTACGACGAACGCCTCCTCAGCTCCGCCACCACCCTCTCCGCCGCCGCAGGCACCGAGTCCGCCCACTGGACCCTCGCCGAGACGGTCACCCTGCGCGGCCGCCTGAAACCCACCCGGCTGGCACTGCCCGCGGCATCGGCCGCCGTCCCATAGACTCCAGGCGTGCGTTCTGCCGTCGATGCGGTCGGCGCCGTCGGGGGCGTCGATCCGGCACGGCCGCCGACGGTTCCGATCCAGCCCCTGGCTTTCCGCGAACTGCTCGACGAGCCGTTCGCCCTCATCCAGGCCCACCTGCGCCCGCTCGCCGTGCTCGGTGGGAGCGCGCTGGTGCTGGCCGTGCTCGCGGTGCTCGGATTCACCGGGCTGGTCTCGCATCTGACCGGCGGCTCGAACCTGGGGACGATGTGGGCGGTGCTGCTGGCGACCCTCGGGTGCGGGTGGCTGGTGCGGCTGGTACTGCGCGGCACGACCGTCGCCCTGGCGCTGGCCGATTTCCGGGGCGTCCGCTTCGGGTTGCGCGCTGCCCTGCGCACCGCCACCGATCATCTCGGCCCGCTGGTGCTGGCCCAGCTGATGTTCTCGCTGCTCGGTGTGGGGGTCCTGGTGGTGGGCAGCCTGCTGATCGTCACCTATCCGCTGGCGCTGCTGTGGCTGTCGTATGTGCGGGCGGGGCGGTTCCTCGTGGAGCCCGCGATCATCGGTGAGCACGCGGGTTACGGTGTGGCCGTCGCCCGTTCCAAAGAGCTCACCGCGCGCGCCGAGTGGCGCATCGCCGGGCTGTGGCTGTCGCAGCGGCTGCTGTTCGCGGTGCTCGCGGTGCCCGCGTTCGGCATCCCGTTCTTCCTGTCCGACTTCTCCGGCACGCACCGGTGGGCCTTCTTCACCCTGCTGGTGAGCGGATGGCTGCTGGTGGTGGTCGTGGCCGAGATCGTCGAATCGGCCAGTCGCGCGGTCTGCTACATCGATCGCCGGTGCGTGCGCGAGGGCCTCGACATCGAGATCCCGGGTGATCGCGGATGAGCGACAACGACTTCGGCCCCGCGCCACACCACGATTCGTCCTCGGGCACGCCTGCCCCGCCCCGCCTCGCCTCGGCCGCCGATCACCGCGCCGCCGCGGAACTCGCCGCGAGCCGCCGCGATTACGACAGCGCCCTGCGCGAACGCTTCCGTGCCGTGCTGCGCGCCCTGGAACAGGCGGGCACCCTGCCGGTGCGCCGCTCGCGCACCGCGCAGGAGACCGCCGACGACGCCACCACCGTGCTGCCGCTGGAGCAGTCCACCGAATTGCACCCGGCGGCACGCAGTTTCGACGAGGTCGTCTACGGCGGCCGCACCGCCACCGAGGACGAATACCGCCGCCTCGAATACGCCGACCGCTACTCCCAGGGCGCACCGCCCCCGGCACCCGAGCCGGTCGAACTCGAGGTCACCGAGCGAGAACCCAAGCAGCGCAGGCAACTTCCCCCGCTGCCCGACCTGCTGCGCAACCCGAAGTTCTGGGCCGCGCTCGCCGCGGGCCTGGCGATCGCGCTGCTGCTCTACGCCACGCTGCAATCCTGCGGTGCGCCCAACGCCCCCACACCACCCACTCCGCCGGATCTCCCGCCCCCACCGACCGATGTCCCCGATCCGCCCCGCGACGATTTCGATCCCGATTTCGGCGCGGGCGAGGATTCGATCTTCAGCTCGCTGCCCGGCTGGCTCGCCTTCGGCGGCCTCCAGTTCCTGCTGGCCTTCGCCGCGCTGATCGCCTGGCGCAGCCGCAGGCGCGGCGCGCTGGTCGGCGAGCCGCGCCCGGTGGAGGTGCCGGCCAACGAACTGCTCGCCGGGCAGGCGGGGCTGTACCGCCGCTCCGGCGACCTCGCCCATGTGGCCCAGATCCTGCGCGCCGCGACCCTGCGCCGCATCCGCCCACGCCTGGGCGAACTCACCGACGACCAGCTGGTCCGCACCTCGGCCGCGCGCCTGGGCATCCCGGCCCAGCAGCTCGGCACCGTCCTGTTCGGCGACGTGCCGGACGAGGACACCCTCTATCACGTTGCCGCACACCTCGAATGGATCGAGACGGAGCTCGCATGACCGACAACACTGTCCTGCAGAAATCGCCGAGCGCGGCGGACGCCGGTGCGGCACTGGCCGCCTTGCGCACCGAGATCGGCAAGGCCGTGGTCGGCAACGACCAGGCCGTGCTGTATCTGGTGCTGGCGCTGCTGTGCCGCGGCCATGTGCTGCTGGAAGGTGTTCCCGGCGTGGCGAAGACGCTGCTGGTGCGCGCGCTGGCCACCTCGCTGGACCTCGAGCACGCGCGGGTGCAGTTCACGCCCGACCTGATGCCCGGTGACGTGACCGGCTCGCAGATCTACGATCCGCACTCGGCGGAGTTCACCTTCCGCCGCGGCCCGGTGTTCACCAATCTGCTGCTGGCCGACGAGATCAACCGCACCCCACCGAAGACCCAGTCCTCGCTGCTGGAATCCATGGAGGAGCGCCAGGTCTCGGTCGACGGACAGCCGCGACCGCTGCCCGATCCGTTCGTGGTGATCGCCACCCAGAACCCGATCGAGCAGGAGGGCACCTATCCGCTGCCGGAGGCGCAGCTGGACCGCTTCCTGTTCAAGATCGACATCCGGCTGCCCGAGCGCGACGACGAATTCCGCATCCTGCAACGGCACGCGAGCGGTTTCGACCCGCGCGATCTCGAGGCGGCGGGCCTGCGCCCGGTGGCCGGTCCGGCGCACATCGCCGCCGCGCGCGCCGCCGTCGCCGAGGTGACGGTGAGCCCGGAGGTGCTGGCCTACATCGTCGACCTGTGCCGGGCCACCCGCTCCTCCCCCGCCGTCGCGCACGGCGCCTCCACCCGCGGCGCGACCGCGCTGCTGGCCGCCGCGCGCGCCTTCGCCTGGCTCAACGGCCGCGCCTACGTGACGCCCGACGACGTGAAGACGGTGGCGGTGCCGGTGCTGCGGCACCGCCTGCAGTTGCGGCCGGAGGCCGAGCTGGACGGGGTGAGCAGCGAGGGCGTGCTCTCCTCGCTGCTGGTCTCGGTGCCGGTGCCGGTGTAGCGACGTGGTCGTCACGGGACGGTTCGCGCTGCTGGCCACGGCCGCGGCGGCGCTGGTGATGTTCGCGGTGCCTTCGGCGTGGGGCGTACTCGGCGCGTGTCTGCTGCTGGTCGTGGTGCTGCTCACCGATGTCGCCCTGACCGCGCGCGCCGACGCGCTCACGCTCACCCGCGATCCGCTGACGATCGTGCGGCTCGGGCGCGGCACCGAGGTGGAACTGGTGGTCACCAACACCGGCACGAGCACCGTGCGCGGCCTGCTGTGGGATTCCTGGCCCGACAGCGCGCGCCCCGACCTGCGCACCCATCAGCTGAACCTGGCCCCGCGCACCCGGATCCGGTTGCGTACCACCCTGACTCCCACCTATCGCGGTGATCGCGTCGCGGGCCCGGTGACGCTGCGGCTGCTCGGCCCGCTCGGCCTGGCCGGACGGCAGCGGCGGGTGGAGGTCCCCGCCCGGGTGCGCGCGCTGCCCGCCTTCCGCAGCGAGCGGCTGCTGCGCTCGAAGGTGAAGCGGCTGCACCATCTCGAGGGCCGCAATGTCGCCAACACCCGCGGGCAGGGCACCGAATTCGATTCCTTCCGCGAGTACGTGGCGGGCGACGACGTGCGCAGCATCGACTGGCGGGCCACCGCCCGCGCCACCGACGTGCTGGTGCGCACCTGGCGCCCTGAGCGCAACCGGCACGTGCTGATGGTGCTCGACACCGGCCGGGCCGCCGCCGGTCGGGTGGGCGCGGGCACGCGGCTGGACGCCTCGATCGAGGCGGCGCTGCTGCTGGGTGGGCTGGCCGCGGCGGCGGGCGACACCGTCGACCTGCTGGCCTACGACCGCACGGTGCGCGCCGAAGTGAGTGGCGTGGCCGGTCACCAGTTGCCGCTGAGACTTATGCACACCCTCGCCGGAGTGACTCCGCGCCTTGTGGATACCGATACCGGCGGCCTGGTGCGCACGGTGATCTCCCGGGTCCGCAAGCGCGCGCTGATCGTGTGGTTCACCGGTCTGGACGGCCCGACGGTCACCGAACACCTCCTGCCCGCGCTGCCGACGCTCACCCGGCGGCATCGGGTGTTGATAGTTTCGGTCACCGACCCGGACATCGCCGCCGCCGCCCGTGACCGCACCACCGCGGAGGCTGTGTACAAAGCCGCCGCCGCCGAGACCGTGCTGGCGGAAAGGGCCGTTGTGCAGGAGTCTTTGCGCCGTCGCGGGGTGGCCGTGGTGACCGCGGCGCCGGATCGGCTGCCCGAAGCACTGGCCGACGAGTACCTGGAACTGAAGCAGTCCGGCTCCCTGTGAATTTCCGGTTGTCCACTGGCATTCACAGTTCATGCACCGGTTCACCAACAGGTTGTCCACAGGGCCGAGTTATCCACAGGGTCAGTGGCGCGAAAGTTGTTGGCGCCGAGCCAGAACCGCGCCGAGCACGTGATACGGGGGATAACCCGTGGGCGGCGCGCAGCGCATCGCCCGGCAGACCGCCTCGACCAGCGCTGTCCCCAGGTGGTGCTGGGCGGGCGGGGTGAGCGTGCCCAGCCGCGACAGATACTGGCGCATCGCGGCCGCCAGCTCGTCGGAGACGGCGGCGGGATCGAGCTGGGTGGCCCACCCGGACAGCCACGGCGGTGCGGCGGCGAGCGCCGGGCGCGGCATGGCCTGGCGAGTGTGCACGACCACGGTGCCCGCCAGGACGTCACCGACGCGCCTGCCCTGCGCCGAGCACAGCGAGGTGATCACCGCGACCGCGCCGAACGCGCCGAGCATCCAGAAATCCACCATCGCGCCTGCCAGCCCACGGGTGAGCGCGTGCCGGAAGTCGATCGGGCCCGCGTCGGCGCGCACCACCCGCAGCCCGAACGCGGCCTTGCCCAAGGAGCGCCCGCGCGAGACGGTTTCGCTGCACACCGGGTAGCCGACCAGCACGGTCACGATGGTGACCACCCCGAGCACCGCGAACCAGGCCGAATCGGCGTCGGCCGCGGCGAGCACGAGAACGCCCACGTAGACGAGGGAGAACGCCAGGAACAGTTGCAGCACGAGGTCGAGCAGGAAGGCGCCGGCGCGGCTGGGGATACGCGCCAGCGGCAGGTCAAGCGCCACCGCTTCGCCGGTGGTGAATTCGGCCATGTGGCTAGCATTCCCGATATGGACACCGATGCCTACAGCTGGGCGCATCAACAGTCGTGGCATCGGCTCGATCAGCTGGTCCGCCAGCGCAGGCTCAGTGGCGCCGAGGCCGACGAACTGGTCCGGCTCTACCGCGCGAGCTCCCAGCAGCTGGCCAGGCTGCAGGGCCACCATCCCGATCCGGAGCTGGTGGCCGGGCTCAGCGCCTTGCTCGCCAGGGCCCGCGGCCGGGTGCTCGCGGCGCGCACACAGCCCTGGCGCGAGGTGGGCCGGTTCTTCACCCACCACTTCCCCGCGGCTGTGTACAGAGCGTGGCCGTGGTGGGTGGGGACAACTGTGGTCTTCCTGGCCATCGCGGGCGTGATCGCGGTGCTTGTGGACAACTCCCGCGCCGCCCGCTCGGCCCTGGGGATACCCGCGGGCGACCTGTCGACCATCACCGGACCTGGGGGTTCGTTCGAGACCTACTACTCCGAGCACCCCAACGAAGCCTTCGCCGCACAGGTGTGGACACACAATTCGTGGGTCTCGGCCATCGCGTTGTTCACCGGCGTGCTGATCCTCCCGGCTGTGTACGCAATGTTCATGAATGCGCTGAATCTGGGGATAACCGGTGGATTGATGGCCGACGCGGGCCGGCTCGACTCGTTCTTCGGCTTCATCCTCCCGCACGGCACCCTCGAGCTCACGGCGCTGTTCGTCGCAGGCGGGGTGGGGTTGAAGCTGGGCTGGACGCTGGTCGACCCGGGACGGGTCAGCCGGGCCGCCGCGATGGCCCGCCAGGGCAGGGCGACCGCGACGGTGGCACTCGGCCTGGTGGTCGTGCTGCTCGTGTGTGGCCTGCTGGAGGGCTTCGTGACGCCGAGCGGGCTGCCCGCGCCCGTGCGCATCGCCCTCGGCTTCACCGCCGAGGCGCTGTTCCTGTGCTACGTCTTCGGGATCGGCAGGCGGGTGGCCGGGGAACAGGACGCGCGCGCCGCCGCTCCCGCCGCACTGCCCGACCCGGCCGCGCGCTGGCTGGCACCTGTGGACAACACCCTCGAGCGGGCCTGAATTCGCATCTGTACGTGCATTTGCGCGGCAGGCAACTCCGAGCACACCGGAGGCGGGACAGCGCCGGACAATCGGCAGCTACGCGAGGTAACGAGAAGGTTTCGAACTCCCCCATTTGAGTTCCGCTGGCCGCAGCGAGTCGAGCTCAGCTGCGGCCAGCGTTGCCGTTAACTGTACACAATCGTTATGCCCACGCAACCCCCAACGCGCAGGTCCGGCGTAAGAATTGCGAAGTGGCAAACACGTGTGGAGTCAGTGATTTCCACACCCGCAGCAAACTTCCGGCGGCACCCGGATCGCGGTGCGCGCGGCACCGGGAATTCATCTTCCGCAAACCTTCGACAACTCGTGGGGCACCGATCGTTGCCGTGTCATCGGATTGTTCGCGCTGGTTGCCCGGATCACATCGACGCCGGGCGCATAGCCGATCACCTGCGGGTTCGGCAACGAGTTTTCGGTTTGCCGAGATCTCGACGCTTTAAAAGAAACCTCAAGTTTGTTTACAACGCTGCAAACATGACCAGCGATCAGCAATCCAGGCCCAACACCTTCCCGGAGGTCATGAACCGGTCGGATCACCGGTTGCGAACGGGCCGCCGAACGGTACGAAATCGGCCGGGGAACGCCCCGGAACCAGCCCGGTCGAGCACACTGTGACCTTCGCCTCATCACGGCCGATCAGGGGTGTACGCGCCTCCTACGATGGGCAGATGACCGGGGTCAAGGATCGCCTGCTCACCACCATCGCCGACCAGCTCGGTAATCCACACGGCCTGCTCGGCAAGGGCGTCGCCTTCGTCCTCAACCGGGGGAACAAGCGCGCCATCAGCGCCGCCGTCGCCGCGGCCGCCCCGCGCCCCGGTGCCACCGTCGCCGATATCGGCTTCGGCGGCGGCGTCGGGCTGGGTCTGCTGCTCGACCGTGTCGGCACCGAGGGCACCGTGTACGGCATCGAGCCCGCGCCCGACATGCGCGAGCGCGCGCGGGCCCGCTTCGCGAGGGAAACGGCGGCGGGCCGCCTGACGCTCACCGACGGGTCGCTCACCGCGCTCGGTCTGGCCGAGGCGAGCCTCGACGCGGCCATCACCGTCAACACCTTCTATTTCCTCGACGATCTGCCCGCCGCCTGTACGGAACTCGCGCGGGTCCTGCGATCCGGCGGTACGGCCGTCGTCGGTATCGGCGATCCCGAGGCGATGGGCAAGATGCCTTTCACCGCTTATGGATTCACTCTTCGTCCGGTCGACGATGTCATCGCGGCGCTGACAGCGGCGGGCCTCACGGTGGAACACACCACGTTGCCGAATCCGCCGGTCCCGCATCATCTGCTCGTCGCCAGGAAGTCCTGACTCCACTGCCTTCTCGAGCGTGCTGTTCGTGCTTTCACCAACCCTTGACCGACCGGTCGGTCATACGTACCGTCGGTGTATGGAGAACCGCACAAGCCTCGTCGCGCGGCGACAGGACACCCGATGACGGCCTCGGGCAGCACGACGCACACCGTGCCGACGCCCTACGGCGAGGTGGCCGTGCACCTCAGCGGCCGCGCACCCGGCCAAGCACCGGGACTGCTACTGCTGCATGCCAATCCGGGTGATCACCGTGATTTCGATCTGCTCGCCGAGGCACTGCGCCCGGACTGGGCTATCGCGGCCGTGGACTGGCCCGGATACGGCGCGTCCAGCGTCACCGATCCCGGCGCGATCGATGTCGAGGCGCTCGGCCGGATCGCCGAGGACGTGGTGGAGTCATTGCGCGCCAACGGATTCCATTCCTTCACTGTGATCGGTAACAGTGTCGGTGGGTACGCGGCGGTGCGACTGGCCCAACGCGCGGCGACGCACATCCGGGGACTGGTGCTGGTGCAACCAGCCGGGTTCGTGCCACGGAACACGTTGACCAGAGCGGTGTTCCGTCTGATGGCGGCGCCCGCGCTCGCGCGGTTCGCGGTGGTTCCGTGCGCGCGGATGTATCTGGGTTCCACCCGTGCGGCGGGGGTGCGGCCGATTCTCGAACGGGCACGGCGGGTCACGGGCGATCCGGCGCGGTTCGCGGTCTATCGCCGGTTGTGGCGCAGTCTCGACGACCCGCGCGTCGACCTGCCCGCCGCCGGGCCGCTGCTGCCGCGGACACCGACGCTGGTGGTCTGGGGACTGCGCGATCCGGTCAATCCGTGGCTGCTCAGCAAGCGCGGGGTGGCGCGAGCGCTGCCGGGGGCCGAGGTGGCCGTGCTGGCGGCGCGGCACGAGCCCTTCGCGGAGAAGCCGGAGCTGTTCGCGGACGCGGTGCGCGGGTTCCTGGCGGCGCGCGCGGAGCTGTCGTCGTGAGGCCGGCCGAACCCGGCCGCCGGGCCCTGCTCGACGCGGGCAGGCAGCTGCTGGCCACCGCGAACCTGGGCAAGCTGTCGGTCAACGCGATCACCGCCGAGGCGGGTATGGCCAAGGGCAGCTTCTATCAGCACTGGCGCAGCCGCGAGGACTATCTGCTCGCCCTGCACGGCGCCTTCCACGACGACCTCGCCGAGCGCGTCGACACCGCCGTCGCGGGACTGGCGCCCGGGGAAGAACGCCTCGCCGCCGTCGTCACCACGTACCTGGACGGCTGCCTGGCCGAACCGGCGACCAAGGGCCTGCTGGTGCAGGCCCGCACCGACGCGGGTCTCCAGAGCGCGGTCTCGGCCCGCAACGCCACCGCCGCCGATCTCCTGCGCACCGACCTGGCCGCCCTGGGCTGGGACGATCCGCGACCGGTCGCGGTGCTGCTGGTCGCCGCGATCGCCGAAATCGCGCTGCTGGAACTCGACGCCGCCGCCCCACGCCCCGACCTGCGCGCGGCCCTGCTGCGCCTGGTGCGCCGCTGACCCCCGAAACAACAAGAGGCCCGATCCGGAAGGGATCGAGCCTCTTGTCTCTGTGGGCGAAGGGGGACTTGAACCCCCACGTCCTTACGGACACTGGCACCTGAAGCCAGCGCGTCTGCCATTCCGCCACTCGCCCGAGCGACTGGAAAAACTTAACATGCCCGGTGGGCAAAAATAAAATCGAGCCTCTGACCTGCCGCGTTGTGAGCGAACACGGCCCGGGAACCGGGGCGGTTCGCCGGGAGTTACAGGGTTGGAGGATCGTGGATATCATGCAAGGAACGTGGTCGCGTCCGGACACGCCGTAACCAGCGTGTCCACCGGCTGGATACGTGCACCGAAGGGAGGGCTGTGATGGGCATCGTGTCGAGATTCGAGCGTCGCCTGCAAGGCGCCGTCGGTGATGTGTTCGCGCGGGTGTTCGGCGGCAGCGTCGTGCCCCAGGAGGTGGAGGCCGCGCTGCAGCGCGAAGCCGCTGATCACATCCAGGATCTGGGCGGCGGGCATCTGCTCGCGCCCAACAATTACGTGATCACGATCAACTCCTCCGATCACGGCAAGCTCGACGCCGATCACGACCTCACGACCAAAGCGTTCGCCAAACATCTGCAGGATTACATCCGCGAGCAGGGCTGGCAGACCTACGGCGAAGTACACGTGGCGTTCGAGGCATCACCTACGCTGCACACCGGACAGTTCAGAGCGAGCGGCCACGTCGACCCCGACGCCGGTCGCGGGACCGCCCCACCTCGCCCCGGACAGCCACAACGACCCGCACACCCGCAACCAGGAGCTGGCCCCATGACGCACAACTCAGGCTACGAGCCGAGCCGAGAGCCCGCGGAGTCCGATCCACGCAATCGCGGGTACGCGCCGCCGCCCGCCGGACGTGGGGCAGCTCCAGGGGGCGCCTACCCCGACGAATACGGTCGCGCGGGTAGCGGCTACGGCGCGCCCGACGCCCAGGGTGGCTACGGCGACGCCGCGTACGGCCAGCAGGGTGGCGAGTACCAGAACGGCTACGACCAGGGCGGCTACGGCCAGCAGGGTGGTTACGGCGGTCAGCAGGGCGGCTACGACCAGGGTGGCTACGACCAGCAGGGCGGGTACGGCCAGCAGGCCTACAGCCAGCAGGGCGGCTACGGCGGCGGCCAGCAGGGCTACGCCGAACCCGGCTACGACCAGCAAGGCGGCTACGGCCAGCAGGGCTACGACCAGCAGGGTGGCTACGGCCAGCAGGCCGGGTACGGCCAGCAGGGCTACGCCGAACCGGGCTACGACCAGCAGGGCGGCTACGGCCAGCAGGGCTACGCCGAACCCGGCTACGGCCAGCAGGGTGGGTACGGCGGTGGCCAGCAGGGCTACGCCGAACCCGGCTACGGCCAGGAGGAGCAAGGTGGCTACGGCCAGCAGCCGGGCTACGGCCAGCAGCCGGGCTACGGCCAGCCGCAGGGCGGCTACGGCCAGGCCGGTGCCGCCGCGGGTGGCGGCTACGGCGCACCCGCCCAGTCCAGCTACTCGGCCACGCTGCAGCTCGACGACGGCAGCGGCCGCACCTACCAGCTGCGCGAGGGTTCCAACATCATCGGCCGCGGGCAGGACGCCCACTTCCGGCTGCCCGACACCGGTGTGTCGCGCCGCCACATCGAGGTGCGCTGGGACGGCCAGACCGCGATGCTGTCGGACCTGGGTTCCACCAACGGCACGCTGGTCAACGGCTCGCCGGTGCAGGACTGGCAGCTCGCCGACGGCGACGTCATCCGGGCCGGACATTCCGAGATCCTGATCCGGATCGTCTGATCCCGTAAGCTGCGCGGTGCACGTCACGAGTCGACGCTGTCGGCCCTATGATGCTGCCATCACACGCACGGCCCCGACCTCGGGGCCCGCAAGCCAGCACGCCGGTGGGGGTGGTTCGCCCCGCACCTGCCGTACCGACGTACCCGGGCGAACAGGAGGTGGAACGCCGTGCAGGGATTGATCCTGCAATTGACCCGCGCGGGGTTCCTGCTGCTGCTCTGGTTGTTCGTCTGGGCCGTTCTGCGGACCTTGCGCAGCGATATCTACGCGGCATCCGGCATACGGATACAGCCCAGGGCCACTCGCGGCGCACGCGGGTCCATGGGACTGCCCTCCTTCAGCCGAGGCCAGAAGGGCGCCAAGTATCTAGTGGTGACTCATGGTTCACTCGCCGGCACTCGGATCACACTCGGCACACAACCGGTCCTCATCGGCCGCGCCGACGATTCGACGCTGGTACTCACCGACGACTATGCCTCGACCAGGCACGCGCGACTGTCTCAGCGTGGTGACGACTGGTACGTGGAGGACCTCGGCTCCACCAATGGCACCTATCTCGACCGCGCGAAAGTCACCACCGCCGTCCGTGTTCCGCTCGGCACTCCTGTCCGGGTCGGCAAAACAGTGATCGAGCTGCGATCGTGACACTTGTTCTGCGCTACACAGCGCGAAGCGACCGCGGACTCGTCCGGGGCAACAACGAGGATTCGGTCTACGCGGGCGCCCGGCTGCTCGCACTGGCCGACGGCATGGGTGGACACGCCGCCGGTGAAGTCGCCTCCCAGTTGATGATCGCCGCGCTGGCGCACCTCGACGACGACGAGCCCGGCCAGGACATCCTCGGCAAGCTCGATCGCGCCACCCGCTCCGGCAACGCCGCCATCGCCGACCACGTCGAGGCCGAACCCGAACTCGACGGCATGGGTACCACGCTCACCGCCATCCTGTTCGCGGGCGGCAAGCTCGGCATGGTGCACATCGGCGACTCGCGCGCCTACATGCTGCGCGACGGCGAACTGGCCCAGATCACCCGCGACGACACCTTCGTGCAGTCGCTGGTCGACGAGGGCCGGATCACTCCCGAGCAGGCGCACACCCATCCGCAGCGTTCGCTGATCATGCGCGCCCTCACCGGCAACGAGATCGAGCCGACGCTGATCATGCGCGAGGCCCGCGCCGGTGACCGGTATCTACTCTGCTCCGACGGCCTCTCGGACGTGGTGAGCGACGAGACCATCGGCAACACCATGCGCGAGGGCAACACCGACGAGTGCGCCGACCGGCTGATCGAGCTGGCGCTGCGCAGCGGCGGGCCCGACAACGTCACCGTCGTGGTCGCCGATGTGATCGATCTCGATTACGGGCAGAGTCATCCGATCGTCGCGGGCGCCGCCTCCACCGAGGAGGAGGAAGACACCCCGCCGCCCAACACCGCCGCGGGCCGGGCCGCCGCCATGCGCCCGCCGCGCGCGCAGCCGCGCCGGGCCGCCGCCGCGCCCCCGCCGCCGGAGACCAAGTCGCACAAGCTGCGCTGGCTGCTGCTGTCGGTGGCGCTGATCGCCGCGGTCGCGGTGGGTCTCGTGGTGGGCTACAAGATGATTCGCAGCAACTATTACGTGGGCGCCGACCACGATCAGGTCGTGGTGATGCGCGGGCTGCCCGGCTCGATCCTGGGCTACTCGATCCACGATGTGGAGCTCACCGGCTGCGTCAACAGCAAGGGCGAGCTCACCCTCGTCGACGCGGGTGCCACCCCGCCCAGCGGCTGCAAGAAGCTCATGGTCAGCGATCTCAAGCCGACCGGCCGCGATCAGGTGCAGAAGGGCCTGCCGCCGGACTCGCTGGACAAGGCGCGCGACAGCATGAAGGTGCTGGCCGCCAAGGAACTGCTGCCGCCGTGCCCGAAGAAGGAATCGGTGCCCCAGCCCGGTGTGCTGCTGCCGACCGAGGTCCCCCCGGTGACCCCGGGTGTCCCCACCCCCGGTCCCGATCAGCCCGCGACGCCGACCACCACCCCGGCGCCGCCGACCACCACCACCCCCGCCCCCCCGACAACTCCGCAGATCTCAGGGGAGAACTGCCGGGTGACGGACTGATGTCCGCACCGGCACCGCCGTCGGCCGGGGCGTTCCCCAGCCCCCCTGGCGGATTCGCGCCAGCGCCGCCCCCGTCGACGCGACGCAACCAGGAGTTGCTGTTGCTGGCGGGTGCCGCGGGGATCACGACGGTGTCGCTGTTCATCGTGGAGGCGAGCCAGGAGCAGTCGGTCACCTGGGACATCGCCAAGTACGGCCTGGCCTTCCTGGCGCTGTTCGGCGTCGCGCATCTGGCGGTGCGCCGGTTCGCGCCCTTCGCCGACCCGCTGCTGCTGCCGATCGTGGCGCTGCTCAACGGCCTCGGCCTGGTGCTGATCCATCGCCTCGACCTCGCCGACGCCGAGAAGGCGATCTACGACTCGAGCCCGATCCCCTCCCCCGACGCCAACCAGCAGATCATGTGGACCGGCCTGGGCATCGTGGTGTTCATCAGCCTGCTGATCGTGCTGCGCGACTACCGCACGCTGGCGCGCTACACCTACACCCTCGGCCTGGTCGGGCTGATCGCGCTGGCCATCCCGGCCCTGCTGCCGAGCCGGTTCTCCGAGGTCAACGGCGCCAAGATCTGGATCCGGCTGCCCGGATTCAGCGTGCAGCCGGGCGAATTCGCCAAGATCCTGCTGATCGTGTTCTTCGCCGGTGTGCTGGTGGCCAAGCGTGAGCTGTTCACCGCGGCGGGCAAGCACTTCCTCGGCATGGACTTCCCGCGCCCGCGCGACATGGGCCCGGTGCTGATCGTGTGGGTCGTCTGCATCGGCGTGCTGGTGCTGGAGAAGGACCTCGGCACCTCGCTGCTGATCTTCGGCACGGTGCTGGTGATGATCTACATCGCCACCGAGCGGGTGGGCTGGCTGATCATCGGCGGCGGCCTGCTGGCGCTGGGCTTCGTGTTCGCCTACCAGCTGTTCGGGCACGTGCGGGTGCGCGTGGACACCTGGCTGCACCCGTTCGACGACTACCACAACACCGGCTACCAGATCTCGCAGTCGATGTTCGGCTTCGCGACCGGTGGGCTCGCCGGGACCGGGCTGGGCAGCGGACGGCCGCAGCAGGTGCCTTTCGCCAAGACCGACTTCATCGTCACCACCATCGGCGAGGAGCTCGGGCTGATCGGCCTGGCCGCGGTGCTGATGCTGTTCCTGATCTTCATCGTGCGCGGCCTGCGCACCGCGCTGGCCGTGCGTGACAGCTTCGGCAAGCTGCTGGCGGCGGGCCTGTCGTTCACGATCGCGATCCAGATCTTCGTCGTCGTCGGTGGCGTCACCAAGCTGATCCCGCTCACCGGCCTGACCACGCCGTTCATCTCCTACGGCGGTTCGTCGCTGCTGGCGAACTACGCGCTGCTCGGACTGCTGATCAAGATCTCCGACGCGGCCCGCGCGCCGGCGCCGGCCCGCAAGCGCGCGCCCGCCCCGATCGCCGACGCGGCCACCGAGATGTTCCGACGGGAAGGCAGGGCAGGCGAATGAACACTCCGCTTCGCCGCGTCGCCGTCGCCGTGATGGTGATGGTGGTCGCGTTGCTGGTCAACGCCACCTACCTGCAGGTGGTCAAGGCCGACGATCTGCGCAGCGATCCGCGCAACTCCCGCGTGCTGCTCGACGAGTACTCGCGCCAGCGCGGCCAGATCTCCGCCGGTGGCACCGTGCTGGCCAGCTCGGTCGCCACCGACGACCGGTACAAGTACCTGCGCCAGTACCCCTCGCTGCCCGACGCCTACGCGCCGGTCACCGGCTTCTACTCGATGCAGTACGGCAAGACCGGCCTCGAGCTGGCCGAGGACCCGCTGCTCTCGGGCAACGACTCGAGCCTGTTCGGCACCCGCCTGGTCGACATGTTCTCCGGCCGCGATCCGCGCGGCGCCAACGTGCTGACCACGCTGAACCCGCTGATGCAGCAGGTCGCCTACGAGCAGATGACTTCCAAGGGCTACACCGGCGCGGTGGTCGCGATCGAGCCGAGCACCGGCAAGATCCTGACCATGGTGTCCACGCCCAGCTACGACCCCAACCAGCTCTCCGGCCACGACGGCGCGGCGGGCCGGGCGGCCTGGGAGCAGCTGAGCACCGACGAGAGCCAGCCGATGCTCAATCGCGCGGTCTCGCAGACCTACCCGCCGGGCTCGACGTTCAAGACCATCGTCACCGCGGCCGCGCTGTCCAACGGCATCGCCGGGCCGAACGACCAGTTCACCGCCGCGCCCAACATCACCCTGCCCGGCACCAGCACCACGCTGGAGAACTACAACGGCAGCACCTGCGGTGACCAGCCGACCGCCAGCCTCTACGAGGCGTTCCGGCGCTCGTGCAACACCGCGTTCGTCGAACTGGGTGTGAAGGTCGGCGCGTCCAAGCTCAAGGACGAGGCCGCCGCGTTCGGCATCGGCCCGCACCGGGGTGTCCCGGTGCCGGTCGCCGAGTCGACCGTCGGTTCGATCCCGGACAACGCCGCGCTGGGCCAGTCCAGCATCGGCCAGCGCGATGTCGCGGTGACCCCGCTCGACGTCGCGGTGATCGCGGCGACCATCGCCAACGGCGGCACCAGGATGCAGCCGTACCTGGTGGATTCCACCCAGGCGCCCGATCTGTCCGAGCTGAGCAAGACCGAGCCGGTCTCGGTCGGACAAGCCGTGACCGGGCCGGTAGCGTCGACGCTGAAAGACCTGATGATCGCCTCGGAGAGCAATACCGCGGGCGGTGGCCGCTCGCCGTACCAGATCGCGTCCAAGACCGGTACGGCCGAACACGGCAGCAATCCCCGTAACACCCCGCCACACGCCTGGTACATGGCCTTCGCGCCCGCGCAGAACCCGAAGATCGCCATCGCGGTGATCGTCGAGAACGGCGGCGACCGGGCACTGGCGGCGACCGGCGGCTCGGTGGCCGCTCCGATCGCCAGGTCGGTACTGGACGCGGGCCTGGCAGGGGGCTGAACGAAATGAGTGTGCGAGTGACAACACGGGGGCCCCGATGCTGAACAACGGCGCCATGATCGCTGACCGCTACCGCCTGCAACGGCTCATCGCCACCGGTGGCATGGGTCAGGTGTGGGAAGCGATGGACACCCGGCTCGACCGCCGGGTGGCGGTCAAGGTCCTCAAGACCGAGTTCTCCGCCGACCCGACCTTCCGTCAGCGGTTCCGGGTCGAGGCGCGCACCACCGCGCAGCTCAACGCCCCCGGCATCGCGGGCATCTACGACTACGGCGAGACCACCGATCCCTCCGGCGGCGAGACCGCCTACCTGGTGATGGAGCTGGTCCAGGGCGAGCCGCTCAACGCGGTGCTCAACCGGATGGGCAGGCTCTCGGTCGTCCAGGGTCTGGACATGCTCGAGCAGACCGGCCGGGCACTCGAGGTCGCGCACGCCGCGGGCGTGGTGCACCGCGACGTGAAGCCGGGCAATATCCTCGTCACCCCGACCGGTCAGGTGAAGATCACCGACTTCGGCATCGCCAAGGCCGTCGACGCCTCGCCGGTGACCAAGACCGGCATGGTGATGGGCACCGCGCAGTACATCGCGCCGGAGCAGGCCGTCGGCGAGGACGCCACCGCGGCCAGCGACGTGTACTCCCTCGGCATCGTCGGCTACGAGGCGCTGGCCGGCGTGCGCCCGTTCACCGGCGAGGGCGCGATCACCGTCGCGATGAAGCACGTGCGCGACGCCCCGCCGCCGATGCCCGCCGACCTGCCGTCGAACGTGCACGAGCTCATCGCCATCACCATGGCCAAGGACCCCGCGCAGCGCTACAGCAGCGGTGGCGAGTTCGCCGACGCCGTGGCCGCCGTGCGCGCCGGGCACATGCCGCCCCCGCCCTCGGGTGCCGCCCAGCCGATGACCGGGGCCACCCGCGTACTGCCGCCCGGCCCCACCATGGCCATCCCCGCCGCGGCCGGCGCCGAATACGACGGCGCCACCATGCGTTTCGGCAACCAGCCCAACGGTGGCTACGGTGGCCCGCCCACCCAGGCCGCTGCCGCGCCGGTCGCGGCGGCGCCCGCCCACGACAGCCGCAACAACCAGAAGTGGCTGATCGCCCTGGGTGTCGGCGCGCTGCTGCTCGGCGGCGGCGTGCTGTGGCTGCTGTTCGGCGGCGAGCCCAACCGCGGCACCGGCACGACCACCACCACGGTGCAGACCACCCAGCCGGTGCCCCCGCCGGTGACGACGAGATCGGCGCCGCCGGTGATCGTCCCGCCGTCCGAGGCGCCGACCACCACCCAGGCCCCGAGCCCGACCACCACGACGGAACCGCCGAGCACCACCACGGAACCGCCGACCACCACGTCGGAGCCGCCGACCACCACCACACCCAAGCCGTCGACCACGACGCCGCCGAAGACCACCAAGCCGGCGCCGACGACGACCCAACCCGCGGCGGGCACCACCACGGTCCGCGGTCCGCGCCTGCCCACCTTCGATTTGCCCTTCCCGGACGACGACAACGTCGTGGGCCCGAACATAGGACAGCCATGACCACCCCGAAGAATCTCTCCTCGCGGTACGAGCTGGGCGAGATCATCGGGTTCGGCGGCATGTCCGAGGTGCACAAGGCCCGCGACGTGCGCCTCTCGCGCGATGTCGCGATCAAGGTGCTGCGCGCCGACCTGGCCCGCGACCCCACGTTCTACCTGCGCTTCAAGCGCGAGGCACAGAACGCGGCGGCGCTGAACCATCCGGCGATCGTGGCCGTCTACGACACCGGCGAGGCCACCGTCGACGGCGGGCCGCTGCCCTACATCGTGATGGAGTACGTCGAGGGCGACACCCTGCGCGACATCGTGCGCGGCAAGGGCCCGCTCGCGCCGCGCAAGGCGATGGAGATCGTGGCCGACGTGTGCGCCGCGCTCGATTTCAGCCACAAGGCCGGGATCGTGCACCGCGACATGAAGCCGGCCAACATCATGATCAACCGCGCCGGTGCGGTGAAGGTGATGGACTTCGGCATCGCGCGCGCGATCGCCGACAGCTCCAACCCGATGACCCAGACCGCCGCCGTGATCGGCACCGCCCAGTACCTCTCGCCCGAGCAGGCCCGCGGCGAGACCGTGGACGCGCGTTCGGATGTGTACTCGGTGGGCTGTGTGCTCTTCGAGATCCTCACCGGGCAGCCGCCGTTCACCGGTGACTCGCCGGTCGCGGTGGCGTACCAGCACGTGAAGGAAGATCCGCCGCTGCCGTCGTCGGTGAATCCCGGTGTGCCGCGCGAGCTGGACTCGGTGATCCTCAAGGCGATGGCCAAGAACCCGGCCAACCGCTACCAGACCGCCGCGGAGATGCGCGCCGATCTGATCCGGGTGCTCGGCGGGCAGAAGCCGAGCGCGCCGATGGTGATGAACGACGAAGATCGCACCACCATCATGGATTACGACGACGAGCCCGCGCCGCGCAGTTTCCGCGACCGCCGCGAGGACACCTCCGAGCAGGCCGCGATCGCCCCGCCCGCCGAGGGCCGCAATCGCACCGGCCTGATCGCGCTCGGCGTGGCCGCCGCGCTGGCGGTGGCGTTCGGGCTGTTCTGGGTGCTGGTCGGGCCGGGCAGCAAGCCCGACCAGATCGCTGTGCCGGACGTGTCCGGCCAGTCCAAGCAGCAGGCGCAGTCCGCGCTGGTCAAGGCCGGTTTCCAGGTGGCCACCGAGGACAAGCCGGACAGCCGGGTGATGCCGGGCAACGTGATCGCGACCCAGCCGCTGGGCGGTTCGCGCATCGACGAGGGCAGCACCGTCACCGTGCAGGTCTCGACCGGGCCCGCGCAGGTGCAGGTGCCCCGGCTCGAGGGCATGACCCAGGCCGCCGCCGAGCAGTCGCTCAACGCGATCGGGCTGAGCATCGACCCGCAGGTGCGGCGCAAGGCGTCGAGCATCGCCGAGACCGACAAGGTGGTCGAGACCGAACCGCGCGTCGGCACCTGGGTCAGCATCGATCTGCCGATCACGCTGATCATCGGCAGCGGGCCCGAGCAGGTCAGGGTGCCCGATGTGGTCGGCCAGGACATCGCGGTCGCCCAGCCGAACCTGGTGGCCGGGGCGGGCTTCAAGGTGACGATCGAGAACGTGAAGTCCGCGCAGCCCAAGGGCACGGTCCTGTCGACCAGCCCGGGCGGCGGCAGCAACGCGGAGAAGGGCTCGACCATCGTCGTGCAGGTCTCCGACGGCGACCGGATCGACGTCCCGGATCTGAGCGGGCTCACCCCGGTGCAGGCGCAGGAGAAGCTGCGGGCGCTGGGCTGGACCGGTCAGCTGAGCCAGACCACGGTGATCACGCTCGACGGCAGCGCCTCGGGCAAGATCGTCGGGCAGAGCCCGGCGGCGGGGTCGACGGTGACGGTCAACGGCAATGTCGTGTTGCAGGTGGGAGCGTCGCCGATCCCGCGCTAGCGCGAGGTCTCGATTGCGTGGAGAACCTTCCTGCCCCGTCGCCACGGGCGCAGAATGAGGCTGCTCATCCCAACCAGCAACGCTGACCAGGAGGACGCCTCATGACCATGGCCAGGGACATCATGAAGCCCGGCGCGCAGTGGATCACCCGTGGCGACACCGTGGCAACCGCCGCGGCCGCGATGGCCGATCTCGGCGTGGGCTCGCTGGTCGTCGCCGACGACAACGAGCGCATGTGCGGCATCATCACCGATCGCGACATCGTGGTGAAGTGCGTGGCGCTCGGGCTGTCCCCCGAGACGACGACCGCGGCCGAACTGTGCGAGTCGACGCCGCGCTGGGTCAGCGCCGACGCCGATGTGGAAGAGGTGCTCGATCAGATGGAGGGGCACCGGGTGAAGCGGATGCCGGTGATCGAGAACAAGCGCCTGGTCGGCATGATCAGCGAGGCCGATCTGGCCCGCCACCTCGACGACAACCAGCTCGGCGAGTTCGTGACGGCCATCTACGGGCGGCCCTGACCGCTCAGCTCAGGTCCAGATGGGAGTTCATCGACCTGGCCTCGGCGGCCAGGTCGGTCAGCTCCAGCACGCGCACGCCGTGCTCGCGGAGTTTGTCCACACCCTCGCAGGCGGCGACGAACAGGCTCGGCTCGCGCCAGGCGATCACCACGGTGGGGATGCCCGCGGCCAGGATGCGGTCGGTACAGGGCAGGCGGGTCGCGGTGGCGCGGGTCGAGCACGGTTCCAGGGTGCTGTAGATGGTGGCCCTGCTCAGGCGGGGGTCGTCGGGGTCGAGCTTGTTCAGTGCCGATTCCTCGGCGTGCACCTTCTGGTCGGTCTCGCGCGAATAGCCCGTGGCGATCTCCACCCCGTCGGCGACGATCACCGCGCCCACCGAATAGGCCGTCGAGCTGGGCGGGCACTGCCGGGCGAGCTCGATCGCCCTGTGCATGAAGCGGTGGTCGGTGTCGCCGTCGCTCATCGAGATCCCCTGCCGGTCGAAGTTATCCACAGCTTTCACCAGATGTGGAATTTGTCATGTTCAGGTGTGCACGGTGGTGCCGGACAATGTGTGAACAGCGGCATATCCGCAGGTCATGTTGATGATTTCACGCACAGGACCGGTTAGTCGACCGGGTTGTCCCCAGTGTTGACCAGGTAGTTGAGCACAGCGACATCCCCAAGTTGTTCCACATGCGTCAACCGCAGCCTGCGCTGTGCGCCGCCCGGGAACAACGCCGGTCCGACGAAGCGCGGAGCGGCCGTGTCGCCCACCAGGATCGGGGCGATCGCCAGGCGGATCTCGTCGGCGAGGCCCTCGGCGAGGAAGCCGGTGTGCATGCCGGTGCCGCCCTCCACCATCAGCCTGTGGATACCGCGCGCGCCGAGATCGTCGAGCAGGTCCGCCAGCGCGGGCCGGTCACCGAGGACGACCACCTCGGCCAGCCCGGCGAGCCGCTCACCCAGCCGCGCCGCCCCCGCCGCACCGGTGTAGACGAGCTTCTCGCCGCCGGTGTGCCAGAACTTCAGTGCGGGATCGAGCTCGCCGGTCTCGGTGACGGTCACCTTCACCGGATACTCCGGCTTGCCCGAGGCCACCCGCACGGCCCGCCGCTCGGCACTGTTCACCAGCAGGCGCGGATTGTCGGCGCGCAGGGTGCTGGCACCGACGAGGATGGCGTCGGACTGGGCACGCACCTGGTCGACCCGATCGAAGTCGGCGCTGTTGGACAGCAGCAGCCGGTGCGCGCTCGTGTCGTCGATGTACCCGTCGAGACTGGCCGCCACCGACAACAACACCCACGGCCTCACTGTGACATCAGCGGCTGGCGCCGCACTCCGCGGCCCTGTGGGCCTCGATTCTTCCCTCCGCCGTTCAGTCGCTGCGCTCCTTCTCTCTGTCAGTCCAGAATCGAGGCGGCCGCTACGTCGTGACCAGCGCCGCGACCTCCGCCTCGAGTGCGGAGACCAGTGCCTCCGACGGGCGCTCGCCGCAGACCTCGAGCCAGTTGGCCAGCATCCGGTGCCCGCCCTGGGTGAGCACCGACTCCGGGTGGAACTGCACGCCGTGGATCGGCAGGGTGCGGTGGCGCATGGCCATCACGATGCCGCTCTCGGTGTGGCCGACCACCTCGAGCTCCTCGGGCATGGTCTCCGGGAGCACGGTCAGCGAGTGGTAGCGGGTGGCGGTGAAGGGATCGGGCAGACCGGCCAGCACGCCGGAGCCCAGGTGGTAGACGGAGCTGGTCTTGCCGTGCAGCAGCTCGGGCGCGCGGTCGACGGTGCCGCCGAACGCCTCGCCGATGGCCTGATGCCCGAGGCATACGCCCAGCAGTGGCGTGTGGTGCTTCGCGGCGGCGTGGACCAGCGGGATGCTCGCGCCCGCGCGGTCGGGGCTGCCGGGGCCGGGGCTCACCAGCACGCCGTCGAAGCTGCCGCCCTCGTCGCCACGGGTGAGCAGGGTGTCGAGATCGTCCAGGCGCGGGTCGTCGTTGCGCCAGACCACGGCCTCGGCACCAAGCTGGCCGAGGTACTGCACCAGGTTGAACACGAAGCTGTCGTAGTTGTCGACGACCAATACACGCATGGGTCGAGGGTACGTGCCGACCCCGTAGGTCGTCGCATCCATTACCTGGTGGGATAGCCTAGAGGTTACTTATACGCCGAATTCGAGGACGTCATGCCCAAGTCCAAGGTCCGCAAGAAGGCCGATTACACCCCGAGCCCCGCCAGCCGCACGCCGGTGAAGGTGAAAGCAGTGGGTCCGTCGCCGGTCTGGTACGTCGCGATCATGCTTGGCTTCATGCTCGCCGGCCTGGCCTGGCTCATCGTCTACTACCTGGCGCAGGAGCACATCGGCTGGATGTACGACCTGGGCGCCTGGAACTTCCTGATCGGCTTCGGCCTGATGGTCGTCGGCCTGATCATGACCATGCGATGGCGCTGACCAGCCCCGCTGCGGATTACACCTGTGTAATTCATGCACACCTGTGGATGAAGCTGTGGACAACTCGAGGAGTAATGGGGAGACACGCCGCGTGAGCACAGGTCAGTCCGCTGTCGGCACATCGTGGACCACACCGCTGGCGGGCCTGCTCGCCGTCGCGGGCGGCGGAATTCTGCTGGTCGTGGCGACGATTCTCGCCTCCGACGGCCCGAGCAGGCTGCTCGTCGGCCTCGCCGCGGTCGCCGTGCTGGCGATGACGGTGCTCGGCATCCGGCAGCGTCCCCGGTTGACCATGATCCCCGGCCCCGCGCCGCGTCTGGTGGTCGGCACACTCACCGGTCCCCAGGAATACCCGCTGGACCGCATCGACCGGATCCGGATGGTCTCCTACCGCCGCCTCGGCCGCAAGAGCGCCATGCTCGAGGTCGATGTCCGGCACAACGACACCGAGCGCCTGCTGATCTTCGGCCGCTGGGACCTGGGCACCAACCCGCACGACGTCTACGACGCGCTGGTCGTCAACGGGTTCGCCTCGGTGACCGACTGAGCAAGGTTTCACGTGAAGCAAAGAACTCCCCGCCGCGAAGACGCGACGGGGAGTTCGTCGTCAGGGCTTCAGTCGATGGTGATGCCGGAGATCACCACCGGGTCCTCCGGGCGGTCGTTGCGGTCGGTCTTCACCGAACCGATCGCCTCGACGACCTTGCGGGAATCCGGGTCGATCACCTCGCCGAAGATGGTGTTCTTGCGGTTGAGGTGCGGCTGCGGGGCGACCGTGATGAAGAACTGCGAGCCGTTGGTACCCGGCCCGCCATTGGCCATCGCCAGCAGATACCCGCGATCGAATTGCAGTTCGGGGTGGAACTCGTCGTCGAATTCGTAGCCGGGACCCCCGCGGCCGGAGCCGGTGGGGTCGCCGCCCTGGATCATGAACCCCGGGATCACCCGGTGGAAGATGGCACCGTCGTAGAACGGACCGGATTCCGTGCCACCGGCATTGATGACGGTATACGGCGCGGTGCCTTCGACCAGATCGACGAAGTTACGCACCGTCTCGGGGGCGTGATTACCGAAGAGCGCGATCTTGATGTCACCGTGGTCGGTGTGCAGCGTCGCCACGGCCGTCTGGTTGGGTGAGGTCACGCAGTTATGGTGCCACCGCGACGGCGCGAGGCCGGGAACCTCGCGGGAGCGTCTCGTAGAGTGGTCGCATGAAGCTTCGTAACCCGCTCATCGCGTCGCTCGCGATCGCCGGCGCGGGCGCGCTGGCCTGGTTCGCCCGCAGCAAGCGCCCGCAGTTGCCCGAGCCCGCCGCCGAGCCCCCGCGCCTCGGCTACTCCCGCAACGGCTCCGAACCGGCCCCCACCTCGGAGACCGGCGCGCACTGAGCCGTCAGCGGCTCACGGACTTCTTGTACTGCAACTGAGCCAGCGGCACGAACACCGCCAGGATCACCACGATCCAGACCAGCGAGGTCACCACCGGGTGCTGCATCGGCCACGCCGTGGAGGGCGGGGCCAGCGGACTGGTGTTGCCGAACAGATCACGAACCGCCTGGGTGAGCGCCGACATGGGATTCCATTCGGCGAACACCCGCAGCGGGCCCGGCAGGTCCTCGATCGGGACGAAGGCGTTGGACAGGAACGTCAGCGGGAAGATCACCATGAAGCTGGCGTTGTTGAACACCTCCGGCGCCCGGACCAGCAGCCCGACCACCGCCATCATCCACGACAGCGCGTAGGCGAACAGCAGCATCAGCACATAGGCGAGCACCGCGTCGAGGAACGAGCCGCGGATACGCCAGCCGACGACCAGGCCGGTCAGCGACATCACCACCAGGCTCACCACATTGATCACCACATCGCTGATCGTGCGCCCGACCAGCACCGCCGAGGGCGCCATCGGCAGCGAGCGGAACCGGTCGATGATGCCTTTCTGCATGTCCTCGGCCAGTCCCGCGCCGGTGAACGAGGCACCGAAGACCACGGTCTGCACGAAGATGCCCGCGATCAGGAATTCGCGATACCCGCCCTCCATGCCGGGGACCTTGATCGCCGAACCGAAGATGTAGGCGAACAGCAGCACGAACATGATCGGCGAGAGCGTGGTGAAGATCAGCACGTCGGGTACGCGCTTGATCTTGATGACATTGCGTTTGGCGATGGTCAGGCTGTCGCTGACCACCATCTTCAGCCGCTCCCCCAGCCCGGGTTCGACGACCTGCGCGGTCTCGGTGGTGGCACTCATCGGTCCCGTCCTTCCGTGGCGCCCGCCTTCTCGATGTCCACCCCGCCGGTGACCACGTCCTCGGCTTCGTGCCCGGTGAGGGTGAGGAAGACGTCGTCGAGCGAGGGCCTGCGCAGGGCGACATCGTTGATGGTGACCTTGTGCTCGGTGAGCCTGCCGATGGCGGTGACCAGGTCCTGGGAGCCGTCGGCCACCGGGACGGTGATCCGGCGCAGGCCGGGTTCGAGGTGGATCTCGCCGTCGGCGAGCCCGGTCAGCACCTGCTGGGCGGTGGCCAGCTGGTCGACGTGGGCGACGGTGAGTTCGATCCGGTCGCCGCCGACGAGGGCCTTGAGTTCGTCGGCGGTGCCGCGCGCGATCACCGTGCCGTGGTCGATCACCGCGATGGAATCGGCCAGCCGGTCGGCCTCGTCCATGTACTGGGTGGTGAGCAGCAGGGTGGTGCCGCCTGCCACGAGCTCCTCGATGACATCCCACAGGTCCAGCCGCGCACGGGGGTCCAGGCCGGTGGTCGGCTCGTCGAGGAACAGCACCGGCGGGTTGGCGACCAGCGCGCCCGCGAGGTCCAGGCGTCTGCGCATGCCGCCGGAGTAGCCCTTCACCGGCCGGTCGGCGGCGTCGCTGAGCCGGAATCGGTCGAGCAGTTCGCGCGCGCGTTCCTTGCTGCGCTGGGTTCCGAGGTGATAGAGCCTGCCGACCATCTCGAGATTCTCGAAGCCGGTGAGGTATTCGTCGACCGCGGCGTACTGGCCCGAGGCGCCGATGTGGGAGCGCAGCGCCTGGGGATTGTGGATGACATCTATCCCGGCGACGGTGGCGCGGCCTTCGTCGGGGACGAGCAGGGTGGTGAGTACGCGAACGGTCGTGGTCTTCCCCGCGCCGTTCGGGCCGAGTAGCGCGGTGACGGTACCTTCCGGGACGGACAGATCGAGCCCGTCGAGGGCAGTCAGCTGCCCGTACCGTTTGACCAGACCCTCGGCGACGATTGCGTCGGGCATGATTCTCCCTGGTGTCGTAGGTTTCGCATGCTGCTGGACCTCAGTATCGCGGGACCCACCGACAAGTCGCATCCCGATTTCCGGGTGTCCCACAACCCCACGTGTACACCGATGTTCGACATGCCGAGCGCGTGCGACACGCGGCGAATCGGACTGATTTTTCGTCACACGTCACAACGTCACGCGGGTGCGTTCGGGCCCGACCATCGCCTACGAACAGGAACATGTTCACCGCGATTCCGTCGTAAAACCTTGCGTACCAGCCGATTCAGCGCTCGGTAAAGCAACTGTCGGGCGACCGATCGGCACCGCCACGGCGTCCACGGCATCCGGCGCGGACGCACACCATCCACCGCCGCCGAAAAATATCGAAAACTGCTTCGTTGCGCGTACGCGAATTCCCCATATATCGCGTAGGATCGTTCACGTCGGCCCCTCCCCCCCGGGCCGACCCTACGCGGGCCTCGGCTAACTCCCCCCCTTCGCCGAGGCCCGCTCCCCATTTTCCGGCAAGGTCGCAGCTCGGCCACTCGGCTACGGCGCACCTCGACCCGGCACCGTCACAGTCCAGCCACGATCCCGCGATCGTCCGGCAACCGGGGCTATCGTCGCCGCATGGTGCCTGCCCGTGGCGCGATCGTGGCGGTGGTCGTCTCGATGACGATCCTGGTGGGCTGCGCCGATTCCGGCGACGACGACCACGCGACGGCCCCGACCACCACCGCGGCGCTCCCGCCGAACCAGGTCGCCGGTGTCGATCTCCCGAACGACGCGGTCGACCACGCCGTCGGCGAACTCGACGGGCTGGTCGAGTCGCTGATGGCCGACACCCACATCCCGGGCATGGCGGTGGCCGTGGTGCACGGCGGGAAGACCGTCTACGCCAAGGGTTTCGGTGTGCGTCAGGAAGGCAGGCCGGACAAGGTCGACGCCGACACCGTCTTCCAGCTGGCCTCGGTGTCGAAATCGGTGGCCGCGACCGTGGTAGCGAGCCAGGTCGGCGCGGGCCGGGTCGACTGGACCACCCCCGTCGTCGAGCACCTGCCCGGCTTCGCCCTGGCCGACCCGTCGACCACCGCCCAGCTCACCGTCGGCGACCTGCTCGCACACCGCAGCGGCCTGCCCGACCACGCCGGCGACCGGCTCGAGGACATCGGCTACGACCAGGCCGCCATCCTGGACAAGCTGCGCCTGGAACCCCTCGCACCGTTCCGGATCACCTACGAGTACACCAATTTCGGCTACACGGCCGGCGCGGAGGCGGTCGCGGCCGCGGCGGGCACCGACTGGGCCCAGCTCTCGGCCGACGCCGTCTACACCCCGCTGGGCATGCAGTCGACCAGCTCCCGCTTCGACGACTTCCAGGCCCGCCCCAACCGCGCCGTCGGCCATGTGGACATCGACGGACAGTGGGTGGCGCGCTCGGTGCGCAATCCCGACGCGCAATCCCCCGCGGGCGGGGTGAGTTCCTCGGTCGAGGACATGGCCCGCTGGCTGAGCATGCTGCTCGCCGACGGCGCCCCCATCGCCCCCGCCGAGGCGCTGCTGCCCGCGATCACCCCGCAGATGATCTCCTCCCCCGCCACCGATCCCGCCGCCAGGGCGGGCAACTACGGCTTCGGCTTCAACGCCTCGGTCTCGCCCGCGGGCCGCACCGCATACAGCCATTCCGGCGCGTTCTCCCTCGGCGCGGCCACCAACTTCCTGGTGATCCCCTCGGCCGATGTCGCCATCGTCGCGCTCACCAACGCCGCCCCGATCGGCGTCCCGGAGGCGCTCACCGCCGAATTCGCCGATCTGGTGCAGTTCGGTGAGATCCGCGAGGACTGGCGCGCGCTGTTCCACGACGCCATCGCCCCGCTCAACGACCCGGAAGGCGACCTGGCGGGCAAGCAGGCACCGGCGAATCCCGCTCCCGCCCAGCCCCTGCCGAGCTACGCGGGCACCTACGCCAACGAGTTCTGGGGCCCGGCGACGATCGCCGAGACCCCCGACGGCCTGACCCTCACCATCGGCCCCGCGGGCCAGAGTTTCCCGCTGCGGCACTGGGACGGCGACACGTTCGCCTTCGAACCCACCGGCGAGAACGCCCCGCCCGGCAGCCTGTCCTCGGTGGTCTTCCGCGACGACACGGTCACCATCGACTTCTTCGACGAGGACGGCCTCGGCACCTTCACCGGCGGCTGATCACCCCAGCGAGTCCCAGGCGGCCCGCAAGCGCGCGGCCCTGACCTTGCCCGCCACCCCGAGCAGCGGAGCGTCACGTTCCCATCGGCGCCGGACCTCCGGGTCGACCCGGTTCCACAGGGGTTCCAGTTCGGCGCGCAGGCGGGTCAGCCGCTCGAAGACACCACCCAGCGCGATGTGCACCCCCGCCGACGCGGGGTTCTCACCCCCGAGCCCACGCACGCCCGCAAACACCGCCAGCAGCTGTTCTACGGCCTCCGCGGGCCACTGCGCCTGCCTGGCCACCCGCAGCAGCTGACCGAGTACAGCGGCGAGCACATGGACGTCCTCGACGGTCCGGAACGGTTTGAGGTAGTCGGTGTAGCCGTCACCGGGCAGCAGCACACCGGGCGCGGCGTCGAACTCGACACTCGCGTGCGGGATCTCGGGCGCGAACGGCAGTTCCGGCAGCGGCGTCACCACGGCCGCCGCACCGGCGGGCACCAGGACGGCGCGCAGCGCGGGCCTGCCGTCGGGCCGCTCCCCCGCGCGGGCGATCACCAGGAACCGGGTGGCGAAGGTGCCGAGCGTGGCGAAGGACTTGGTGCCGGTGACCAGACCGTCCTCGGTGACCGTGGTGGCGATGGCCGAAGGCCGCCCACCGCCCGCCTCGGTGGCGCACATGGACACCAGATCGGCGGGATCGAGCGTGGGCACCAGCGCGCGCAGCGCTTCCTGATATCCGCCGAGGAAAGCCGGTCCCGTTCCCGCGCTGCCGAATCCGGCGATCACGGCACGGTCGAGCGAATTCGGGAAATCGGCGGCGCGGGCGCGGTGCGCGGCCAGGGCGGCGGGCACGTCGAGCGCGTCGGATTCGCCGGGAACGGCGGAGACGAGAAAATCGAAAACCGAGGAATTCACAGAAGTGGAGCCTAGGGGAATCGAACCCCTAACCCCTGCCTTGCAAAGGCAGTGCTCTGCCAATTGAGCTAAGGCCCCTTGCTGGCGTCAACCAGTTGGCACACCCGAATCAGCGGGTGGTGACCTCTTTCCAGAGGTCAGCGTCATCGCGCTTGCGGAATTTGGTGATACCGATGAGAACCGCGATCACAACACCGACCGTGAGGACAATCTTCATGATTCCCACCCTACTGTGATGTTCGGGAGTGGGCCTAGGAGGACTTGAACCTCCGACCTCTTCGTTATCAGCGAAGCGCTCTAACCGCCTGAGCTATAGGCCCGAATGCGTTCCGATCCCCTGCCGGAGCAGTGAACCGCAACGAGAAACGAGACTAC
The DNA here is from genome assembly GCF_053602435.1 of Nocardia sp. NPDC004415. Classification (NCBI taxonomy): domain Bacteria; kingdom Bacillati; phylum Actinomycetota; class Actinomycetes; order Mycobacteriales; family Nocardiaceae; genus Nocardia; species Nocardia sp. NPDC004415. Next base: position 56,969 of record NZ_JBSGDP010000002.1, on the reverse strand, counting down.
CCCACTGCCCCACCGAGTACCAAAACGGCCGGTCAAACCCGGTTTCCCGGGCCTGACCGGCCGTGAGCGCAGAGCTGGTGACTAGTCCGGATCGGCCAGGGTCACCTGGATGCCACCGACCAGATCGCAGCACTGGTTGTAGATGAACACCCCGACCGTGGCCAGCGCGGTGAACAGCACCACGTTGATCAACCCGATCACGCCGGCGTAGCCGAAGATGGTGCCCGCGTCGATCAGGCTCGTCGAGCTGCTGCCCTCGGAGTTGAGCATCTCGCCCAGCGAGTTGTCCAGGTTGTCCCACACGCCCATGCCGGCCAGCACGATGTAGAGCAGGCCGACCGCGACCATCCACACGAAGAACAGCGCCACGCTGATCACCAGCGTGATCTTCAGCGTCGACCACGGGTCGATCCGGCGGATCTGCACGGTCGCGCGTAGCGGCTCACCCGAGGCGGCGGCCGCGATGGCCACCGGCACCGCGGGCGAGACCGACCCCGCGGCCGCGGCCCTGGCGCTGGGCCCCGGCTGCGGCGGCACCTGCGCCATCGGCAGCCCAGGAGGCGCGGGCGGCGCGTCCGGGGTGGGATGGCGCACCTCGGACAGGTCCGGCATGTCCTTGACCAGCTCGGGGCGCGCGATGCTGCGGGTCGGGCCGTCGATGCCGACCGACTTCACCATCGCCGCTTCCTTGCGCGCCGCCTTGGCCGCCAGGTCGGCGGTCGTCCTGGCATTGGACGCGCCGCTGCCCTTCAGACCGCCGCCCGCGGACGGCTGCGGCGCCGAGGACGGCCTGCCCTGACTCGGCGACTCGCCGGGCCGGTACAGGTTCGACTGCGGCTCACGCTGCGGCAGCTGGGCCCACCCGTCCTGGTAGGGCGACTTGCTGCCCTTCCCGTTGTCGAACGATTCGCCACCGGCGGCACCGGACTCCGGCGCCGGGGCGCCTTCACCCTGGCCGCCCTGGCGTGGGATCGGCCGCGGCTGGATCGGAGACGAGGCGACCCGCTCGGTGACGCCGTTGGTCTGGTTCCGATCGTCGTTCGACTGATTCGGTGTGGTCAATGGAATCCTCAGATCCGTTCGTTGCCGCCGCTGTTTGGGTTATTGCTCCGAGGCCGCGTCGCCGGTGAGCTGATCGGGATCGGGCTCGTCGGCGTTGCGCGCGATCGCTAGCAAGGTATCGCCATCCGCGAGGTTCATCAATCGCACGCCCTTGGTCTGGCGTCCAGCTTTACGAACTTGCTTGGCAGCGGTGCGGATGACGCCACCACTGGAAGTGATCGCGTACAACTCGTCCTCGTCGTCGACGATGAGCGCTCCGACCAGGCTGCCACGCTTGGGATCGTATTGGATTGTCAATACGCCTTTTCCACCGCGACCCTGCGCGGTGTACTCCTCGATCGCGGTGCGCTTGGCGTAACCGCCCGCAGTCGCGACCAGCAGATAGGTCCCCTCGCGCACGACATTGAGTGAGAGCAGCTCGTCGTCGGCGTTGAAACGCATGCCCTGCACACCCGAGGTGGCCCGGCCCATCGGCCGCAGCGCCTCGTCGGTGGCCGCGAAGCGGATCGACTGGCCGTGCGCCGAGACCAGCAGCAGGTCGTCGTCGGCCGAGCAGAGCACCGCGCCGACCAGCTCGTCGTCGTCGCGCAGGTTCACCGCGACGATGCCGCCGGAGCGGTTGGAGTCGAAATCGGTGAGCTTGGATTTCTTCACCAGGCCCGCGCGTGTCGCGAGCACCAGGTACGGCGCGTCCTCGTAGGTCTTGAGCTGGATGATCTGGGCGATCTTCTCGTCCGGCTGGAAGGCCAGCAGATTGGCCACGTGCTGACCGCGCGCGGTGCGGTTGGCCTCGGGCAGCTCGTAGGCCTTGGCCCGGTAGACGCGGCCCTTGTTGGTGAAGAACAGCAGCCAGTCGTGGGTGGAGGAGACGAAGAAGTGCTTGACGATGTCGTCCTGCTTGAGACCCGCGCCCATCACGCCCTTGCCGCCGCGCTTCTGCGAGCGGTACAGGTCGGTCTTGGTGCGCTTGGCGTAGCCGGTCTCGGTGATCGTGACGACCACGTCCTCGCGGGCGATCAGGTCCTCGTCGGCCACGTCACCGTCGTTGGCGATGATCCTGGTGCGGCGGTCGTCGCCGTACTTCTCGACGATCTCGGCCAGCTCGTCGCGCACGATCGCGCGCTGGCGCTCGGGCTTTTCCAGGATGTCCTTGTAGTCGGCGATCTCGAGCTCGATCTTGGCCAGATCGTCGACGATCTTCTGCCGCTCCAGCGCCGAGAGGCGACGCAGCTGCATGTCCAGGATCGCGGTGGACTGGATCTCGTCGATGTCGAGCAGCTGCATCAGGCCGGTGCGCGCGGTGTCGGTGTTGGCCGAGCGCCGGATCAGCGCGATGACCTCGTCGAGCATGTCCAGCGCCTTGACCAGGCCGCGCAGGATGTGGGCCCGCTCCTCGGCCTTGCGCAGCAGGTAGCGGGTGCGCCGGACGATGACGTCCAACTGGTGATCGGTGTAGTACCGGATCATCTGGTCCAGGCGCAGCGTGCGCGGCACCCCGTCGACGATCGAGAGCATGTTCGCGCCGAAGCTGGTCTGCAGCTGGGTGTGCTTGTACAGGTTGTTCAGCACGACCTTGGCGACCGCGTCGCGCTTGACCGTCACCACGATGCGCATGCCCGCGCGGTCGGAGGACTCGTCGTGGATGTCGGAGATGCCGGCGATCTTGCCGTCCTTCACCTGCTCCGCGATGGAGTTGATGAAGTTGTCGGTGTTCACCTGGTACGGCAGCTCGGTGATGACGATCTGGGTCTGCCCGCGGCTGCCCTCCTCGATCTCCACCACACCGCGCATGCGGATGGAACCGCGGCCGGTGGTGTAGGCGTCGTGGATGCCCTGGCCGCCCACGATCAGGCCGTGCGTCGGGAAGTCCGGACCCTTGACCCGCTCCATGCACGCGGCCAGCGTGGATTCCTCGTCGGCGTCGAAGTTGTCCAGCGCCCAGTAGATGGCCTCGGCCAGCTCGCCCAGGTTGTGCGGCGGGATGTTGGTGGCCATGCCGACCGCGATGCCGTTGCTGCCGTTCATCAGCAGGGCGGGCACGCGCGCGGGCAGCACGGTCGGCTCCTGCGAGCGACCGTCGTAGTTGGGGACGAAATCGACCGTCTCGTGGTCGATCTCGCGCAGCATCTCCATCGCCAGCGGCGTCAGGCGGCACTCGGTGTAGCGCATGGCGGCCGCGCCGTCGTTGCCGCGCGAACCGAAGTTGCCCTGGCCGTCGACCAGCGGATAGCGCAGCGACCAGGGCTGGGCCATGCGCACGAGGGTGTCGTAGATCGACGAGTCGCCGTGCGGGTGGTAGTTACCCATGGTCTCGGCGACCGGACGCGCCGACTTCACGTAGCCGCGGTCGGGACGGTAGCCGTTGTCGTACATCGCGTAGAGCACGCGCCGGTGCACCGGCTTGAGGCCGTCGCGCACATCGGGCAGCGCGCGGCCCACGATCACGCTCATCGCGTAGTCGATGTAGCTGGACTGCATCTCGTTCTGGATGTCGACCGGTTCGATCCGGTCGCCTGCGCCGCCGTTGGGGGGCAGTGTGGTCTCAGTCATGAAGAGGTCTCCGTAAGAAGGCTCGGGGGCAACGGCAGTTGCAGGCAGGGGTTAGGGGTTCGATTCCCCTAACCCCCGCCCGACCGGCTACACGTCGAGGAAGCGGACGTCCTTGGCATTGCGGGTGATGAAGCTGCGACGCGCCTCCACGTCCTCGCCCATCAGCACGGAGAACAGCTCGTCGGCCGCGGCGGCGTCGTCGAGCGTCACCTGACGAAGCACCCGGACCGAGGGGTCCATGGTGGTCTCCCACAGCTCCTTGGCGTTCATCTCGCCCAGACCCTTGTAGCGCTGGACGCCGTCGTCCTTGTTGATCTTCTTGCCCGCGGCAAGACCGGCCTCGAGCAGGCCGTCGCGCTCGCGGTCGGAGTAGGCGAACTCCGGGTCGCTGCGCTGCCACTTGAGCTTGTACAGCGGCGGCTGTGCCAGGTACACGTGCCCGTGCTCGATGAGCGGGCGCATGAACCGGAACAGCAGCGTGAGCAGCAGCGTGGAGATGTGCTGGCCGTCGACGTCGGCGTCGGCCATCAGCACGATCTTGTGATAGCGCAGCTTGGCGATGTCGAACTCGTCATGGATGCCGGTGCCGAAGGCGGTGATGATCGACTGGACCTCGTTGTTCTTGAGGACGCGGTCGATGCGGGCCTTCTCGACATTGATGATCTTGCCGCGCAGCGGCAGGATCGCCTGGTACATCGAGTCGCGGCCGGACTTGGCCGAACCACCGGCCGAGTCGCCCTCCACGATGTAGATCTCGGACTTGCTCGGGTCCTTGGAGCGGCAGTCGGCCAGCTTGCCCGGCAGCCCGCCCAGGTCGGTGGCCGACTTGCGGCGCACCAGCTCACGCGCCTTGCGCGCGGCCACCCGGGCCTGCGCCGAGGACACCGCCTTCTGCACGATGGTCTTGGCGTCGGCCGGGTTGGCCTCGAACCAGTGCGTCAGGTGCTCGTTGCAGGCGCGCTGCACGAACGACTTGACCTCGGTGTTGCCCAGCTTGGTCTTGGTCTGGCCCTCGAACTGCGGCTCGCCGACCTTGACGCTCACGATGGCGGCCAGGCCCTCGCGGATGTCGTCGCCGGTGAGGTTGCCGTCCTTCTCCTTGAGGAGCTTCTTCTCCTTGGCGTACTTGTTGACCACCGTGGTCAGCGCCGCGCGGAAGCCCTCTTCGTGGGTGCCGCCCTCGTGGGTGTTGATGGTGTTGGCGAAGGTGTGCACCGACTCGGAGTAGCCCGAGTTCCACTGCATCGCGACCTCGAGCTCGTGGCCGGTGCCCTTGCCGGTGAAGCCGACCACGGAGTTGTGGATGGCGGTCTTGGTGCGGTTGATGTGGCGCACGAAGTCGACCAGGCCGCCCGGATAGTGATAGGTGCGGGTCTTGACCTTGGGCTCGGCCGGCGCCTCGACACCCTCCTCGGCGTGCTTGGGCGCCTCGGCGGTCTCGCTGACGACCTCGTCGGTGACGTCGGACTCGCTGACCCGCTGGTCGGTGAGGGTGATGGTCAGGCCCTTGTTGAGGAAGGCCATCTCCTGCAGGCGGCGCGAGACCGTCTCGAAGTTGTAGGTGGTGGTCTCGAAGATCTCCGGATCGGCCCAGAAGCGGATCGTGGTGCCGGTGCGCTTGGTGGGCTCGCCCTGGATCAGCTGACCCGGCTTGGCGTCCTTGTAGACCTGGGTCCAGTGGTAGCCGTCGTTGTCGATCTCGGCTTCCAGCTTGCTCGACAGCGCGTTGACCACCGAGATACCGACACCGTGCAGACCACCGGAGACGGCGTAGGAGTCGGAGTCGAACTTGCCGCCCGCGTGTAGCTGGGTCATGACGACCTCGACGGTCGGGATGCCCTGGGCGTGCATGCCGGTGGGGATGCCGCGGCCGTCGTCGACGACCTCCACACCGCCGTCGGCCAGCAGGGTCACATCGACGCGGGTGGCGTAGCCCGCCATCGCCTCGTCGACCGAGTTGTCCACAACCTCCCAGATGAGGTGGTGCAGACCGCGCTCACCGGTGGAACCGATGTACATACCGGGGCGCTTGCGTACCGCCTCGAGACCCTCGAGGACCGTGATGGAGGAGGCACCGTAGCCCTGCTTGTCGCCCGATGCGTTGGAATCGTTGGCAGCCACTTGTCGGTAGCTCTCCTTACTTGCTGATCCCTGGCGCCGGGCAGCACACGAGCGGCTGCACAGCACGCGCCGAGGGTTCGCCGCTGGTTACGTCACCATCCTACTGGTAAGCCCAACTTACAGTGCACCTACGACACCCCTGACGACGCCGTGAATGCAAGAAATCGATCCACGCCGGGATGTTTCCGCCACTTGTGGAATTTTGCCGTTCGTGAGAGCGAATAGGGTCGGGTCCGGACTACCCGTAGGTGTCGCGCGGCCCACGGCCCTTGATGTGGCGTTCACCTTTGCGCCAGCTCGGCGCCGCCGGGCCGGTGATGCGCAGCTGGGTGACCACGCCCTGGCCGACCGCGGCATTGATCTTGGCCAGGATCTGACCCTGCAGCATGCGCAGCTGAGTGGCCCACGCCGTGGACTCCGCCGCGATCTTGAGGATGCCGCCCTCGAGCGTCACCGGTGTGGCGTGCGCGGCGATGTCCTCGCCGACCACACTGGCCCAGCGCCCGAACACCATGCCCTCGGCCACTTTTCCCGACCAGCCACGGCTCTTGGCGATCGAGCCGGCCAGCGAGGACAGCAGCTGGGGATCGCGCGGGTCGGGACCGGCGCCGGACCAGCCGCTGCGCCGCCTGCCCCCGGCCCGCAGCTTGCGCACCGGCGAGGCCCTGCCCTGCCCGACCGACTTGCCGCTGGCCTTGGCCGCGGCCCTGGCCTCCTCGAGCGCCCGGCGTGCCAGATCGATCCCGCGCAGCTCCGGTGCCGGTTCTTCCTGCACAGGTTTTCCGCCTTCCGGGTCGCTGGGGGCTGGGTGTGCACAGAGTCTACGCGCGGGCACCGACAGGTTCCGGGGCGCGCCGAGGCGCTATATGTCCAGGATGTCGCCGGTTTTCCACAGGGTCTGTTGATAACTATCGTTACCTGTGCATATCTTCTGGTTCCGCGACCGGCTCGGTGACGATGCGCGAGACCCGCCGGTCGGCCTCGCCGGTGGTCTGCACCCGCAGCGGCTCGGCCGCCAGCTCCGGTGGCACATCCTCGGCTACCGCGGCCGTGATCAGCACCTGCTCGGCACCCGCGGCCACCTCGGCCAGCGCGGTCCGCCTGCGCCGGTCCAGTTCGGCGAACACGTCGTCGAGCAGCAGCACCGGCTCGGTGCCCGCGCTGCGCAGCAGCTCGAACGAGCCCAGCCGCAGCGCCAGCGCGAACGACCAGGACTCACCGTGGCTGGCGAAGCCCTTGGCGGGGGCGCTGCCCAGCAGAAGCTCCAGGTCGTCGCGGTGCGGGCCGACCAGGCACACCCCGCGATCGAGTTCCCTGCCGCGCGCCGCGGCCAGTTCGTCGAGCACGATCGCGTGCAGGCGGGTCACGTCGTCGTCCTCGGGAACCCGGGCCGGATCGAGCAGCTCCGGCGGCAGATATCCCGAACGGTAAGCGATTGCGGCGGGCCGTGATTCGGGCGCGATCGACCGATACGACTGCGCGAGAAAGGGATACAGGTCGTGTACCAGCCGCAGCCGCTGCGCCAGCAACACCGCGGCGTGCTCGGCCAGATGCCCGTCCCACACGTCCAGGGTGCTCAGATCGGCCCGCGAACGAACCTGGCGCCCAGCGGTTTTCAACAGGGCCGAGCGCTGGCGCAGCACCTTGTCGTAGTCGGCGCGCACACCCGCCAGCCTGGGCAGCCGGGCTGTGCACAACTCGTCGAGGAAGCGCCGCCGCTCCCCCGGGTCGCCGCGCACCAGCGCCAGATCCTCCGGCGCGAACAGCACGGTCTGCAGGATGCCGAGGATCTCCCTGGACCGGCGCACCGGCGAGCGGTTGATCTGCGCGCGATTGGCGCTGCCCGCCTTGAGCTCCACATCCACCCGCAACTCGCGGCCCAGATTCACCACCGTGGCCCCGATCCGGGCCTGGGTGGCGCCCATCCGGATCAGCGGGGCGTCGGCGGAGACGCGATGCGAACCGAGGGTGGCCAGGTAACCGACCGCCTCGAGCAGATTGGTCTTGCCGTTGCCGTTGGACCCCAGCAGCACCGTGCGCCCTGGGGACAACTCCAGCTCGGCGTGTTCCCACGACCGGAAATCACGCACCGACAGCGCACGGATGAACATGCCGGGTTACGCGGGCGGGCCGGCTCAGCCGGGCAGCCGGACCGGCATCAACAGGTAGATGTACTGGCTCTCCAGCGCCGCGAACGCCCCGGACTCGAGCACCTTGGGCTCCTCGTCGGAGGCGGGCAGCAGCACGGCGGGACGGCTGGGGGTGGTGAACCCGAAGGTGACCCGCTCCGCGTGCAGCGCCGACAGGCCCTCGGTGAGGTAGCCGGGGTTGAACGCGATGGTCAGCGGCTCGCCGCGGAAATCGGCTTCCAGCCATTCCTCGGCGCGGCCCGCGTCGTCCCCACCCGCCGACAGCAGCACGCCGTCTGTGGAGAACTCCAGGCGCACCTGGGCACCGCGCTCGGCCACCAGGGCCACACGCTTGATGGCCTCCGACAGCGCCGCCACGGGCAGCGTGGCGATGGAGGTGTGCTCCTTGGGGAGCAACTGGCGGAACTTGGGGAATTCGGCGTCCAGCAGGCGCGTGGTGGTGCGCCTGCCCGCGTTGACGATGCCGAGCAGGCCGTCGCCCCCGCTGCCCAGCGACAGCTGCACGGGCGCCTCGGCGGCACCGAGAGTCTTGGCGGCCTCCGACAGCGTGCGCGCGGGGATGAGCACCGCGGTCTCGATGTCGGGGCGGGTGGGCTGCCACTGCAGATGACGCACGGCCAGCCGGAAGCGGTCGGTGGCGGCGAGCACCACGTCGTTGCCCTCGATCTCCACCCGGATACCGGTGAGCATGGGCAGGGTGTCGTCACGACCCGCGGCGACGGCGACCTGGCCGACCGCGGCGGCGAAGACATCCACACCCAGTTCACCGGTCTGTGAGGGAACCTCGGGCAGCTGGGGATAATCCTCGACCGGCATGGTCGGCAGGGAGAACTTGGCGCTGCCACAGGCGATGAGCACCCGGGTGCCGTCGACGGAGACGTCCACAGGCTTGTTCGACAGCGCCTTGGTGATGTCGGCCAGCAGGCGGCCCGAGACCAGCACCTGGCCGGGACCGGCGACCTCGGCCGCGACGCGCATCTGCGCGGAGACCTCGTAGTCGAACCCGGAGACCGTCAGGCCGTTCTCGTCGGCCACCAGCAGGACACCGCCGAGGACCGGCACGGGAGGCCGGGACGGGAGGCTACGGGCCACCCAGGCCACCGACTCGGCGAAATCCTCCCGGGCGACCCGAAACTTCATGCTCGCAAGCTCCATCGCCCGATGTGTCCTCTCCGAGTGTCGAATCCGTGGTGCGGGTGTGTTCAGCGGAGTTGAGGTGCTGCGTCGACCGCGCACTGAGTCTCGCACAACCAGCCGACAACCAAACGGTACCCGGGCAACGCGTGAAGTCCGCACCGACCCTCCCGGTGGATACCGGCCTGTCCGGCCATCCCCTCTCCTCCTTGCCGCCTGTGAGTGGAGCACCGCCCGAGCCGAGCCTCCCGATCCGAGTTTCCACACACCCTGTTTTCAAGAGATCTTCCTAAGAATGAGAACTGAAGTAGTAATAGGCACTGTGGAATCTGTGGATTTCGCCCGTTTCCGCATGTCAGGGCGCACGTCGGCATGGGGATGAACGTGGAGTGACTCGAGGATGAATCCGAGCCGTCTGTGGACGGCCGAAGTTGTCCCACATCCATCCTCGAGTTGTCCTCGAGTTGTTCCACCGGATTCACCCGGTTGTTCACACCCAGGGGCACCCTGGGGGCAACCCGGTGGATTCCTCGAGGACTCCACACGGATTCCTCGAGGAATCCACAGGCCGGTTTCGGCAGCGCCGCAGGTCAGCGTGGTCGTCGGCCTGTGAGTGCACCGACCTGTGGAAGATGTGGACAACTCCCTGTGAGTAGATTCTCCCCACCCGATCCCCAGCCCCTGTGGGTGAACCGGTGCACAACCGGTGGATTCCTCGAGGATTCCACAGGGATTCCTCGAGGAATCCACAGGGCGAAAAAGAACACCGCCCCAGGTCAGGGCGGTGTTCGGGGTTGGGGATGAAATCAGCGCGAACGCTGCTTGATCCGGGCTGTGAGTTCTTGGACCTGGTCGTAGACCCGGCGCCGCTCGGTCATCTCCTTGCGCACCTTCTTCTCCGCGTACATCACCGTGGTGTGGTCGCGTCCGAAGGCCTGGCCGATCTTGGGCAGCGACAGATCGGTGAGCTCGCGGCACAGGTACATCGCGATCTGACGGGCCTGTGCCAGCGGACGCGCCTTGCCGGGCCCGGTGAGCTCTTCCAGGGTGGTGTTGAAGTACTCGGCGGTCACGGCCATGATCGTGGCCGCGTTGATCTCGAGCGCGGCCGTGTCGGGCATCAGGTCGCGCAGCACCACCTCGGCCAGCGACAGGTCCAGCGGCTGACCGTTGAGCGAGGCGAAGGCCGTCACCCGGATGAGCGCGCCCTCGAGCTCACGGATATTGCGCTCGACCCGGCTGGCGATGAGCTCGAGCACGTCGTGCGGCACGTCGAGCCGGTCCATCCGCGCCTTCTTGCGCAGGATCGCGATGCGGGTCTCCAGCTCGGGCGGCTGCACATCGGTGATCAGGCCCCACTCGAAGCGGGTGCGCAGCCGCTCCTCCAGCGTGGCCAGCTGCTTGGGCGGGCGGTCGGAGGAGACGACGATCTGCTTGTTCGCGTTGTGCAGGGTGTTGAAGGTGTGGAAGAACTCCTCCTGGATGCCTTCCTTGCCCTCGATGAACTGGATGTCGTCGACCAGCAGGATGTCGGTCTCGCGGTAGCGGCGCTTGAACGCGACCTTGCGGTCGTCGCGCAGGCTGTTGATGAAGTCGTTGGTGAACTCCTCGGTGGAGACGTACTTCACCCGCATCCCGGGGAACAGCCGCTGGGCATAGTGCCCGGCCGCGTGCAACAGATGTGTCTTGCCCAAACCCGAAGCGCCCCAGACGAACAGCGGGTTGTAGGCGCGCGCGGGCGCCTCGGCGATGGCGACCGCGGCGGCGTGCGCGAAGCGGTTGGAGGCACCGATGACGAAGGTCTCGAAGGTGTACTTGGCGTTCAGGCTGGCCGAGGACGAGGGCTGCGGCGGCGCCTCGGGCGACTTGCTGAAGTAGGTCGGCCAGTTGTCGCGGGCGTCGACCACCGGCTCGTCGTCGGCGGGTTCGGCACCGGGCTGGCCGGGGAACGGGGTGTCGGGCACGGCGTCGACCGGGGCGTCCTCGACCCGTGCGGAGGCGGGCTCCTCGGACTGCGGGCGGCCGCGGCCCGGCGCGCGCTGCGCCGGATCGGGGGTGAACAGCGACTCCTGGCCGGGCGGGATGTGCTCGCGGCGCGGCGAGCCACCCTGCTCACGGCGCGGCGCGGCGGCCGGCTCGGGTGCGCGCTGCTCGGGGCGCCCGCCACGGAACTCCGCGCGGCCGCCGAACTCGCCACCGGCGTAGTCGGAGACGGGATAGGGCGTGGTCGGCTCGTAGTCGGTGCCGGGGAATTCGGTGCGCTCGGCCGGGTACTCGGTGCCCTTGTATTCCGGTGCCTGCTGGTACTCGGACTGCGGCTGGTAGTCCTGCTGTGGCTGGTACTCGGCTTGCGGCTGGTACTCGGACTGCTGGTACTCCGGTTCGGCCGGGTACTCGCGATGACCCTGGTAGTCCTGGCGCTCGCCGTACTCGGCGGGCTGGCCGGGATACTCGCCGCGGCCGCCGTAACCGTTGGCGTAGTCGCCACCCTGGGGATACTCGGGCGCGGACTGGTACTCGAACTCGCCCGTGCCGTAGCGGGGCCTGCCGTACTCGCCGCGCGCGGCGTAGTCGGGAACGCTGAAATCGGGGCCGGGGTAGCCCGCGGGTGGACGGGTCTGTTCGCGGGGGCGCTCGGGCCTGCTGGTCATCCTCGCGTGCCGGGGCGCACTGCCGCTGCGCTCCCCCGCGGCCGGGATCGGCGCGGCGATGCGCACGCCGAGTCCTTCGACCTGGGGGCCGAGCCTGCGGCCCAGCGAACGCAGGATCGGTTCGCGCAGATCGCGCTCGATCGCTTCCTGGGCCAGGGACGAGGGAACCGACAGCAACGCGAAGCCCTGCGCGACGGTCAGCGGCTTGACCAGTTTCAGCCACGCCTGCTGAGCGCGGCTGACCGCGGGAATGGCGCCGTCGGCCGAACCGGTGGTGAGCTCGGCAACAACCTCCGGCCATACTGTGGCCAGCACGTTCTGCTCGTCATCCATGCGGAGTCCTCCCCGGACCGGTTCGTTGGAGCACCGAATATGCCACTCCGGCCGTTTATCCACACAATTATCCACAGATGTGGACAAACCTGGGGATAGGGGAATTCTGCCAGCGTGTGGCAGTGAATGGGGCTGGACCTGCGGTTCTGCAGCAATCGCCCGGCTACAGAGGCTAGCTGGCCGAGCCGCCGAAGGCCAGAGGTGTGGAAGAACTCACGAAAAGTGTCGTGGATACGCGGGTGGTCCCGGGCGTGTCGGGCGACGCAGGCGCGGCCGGCCCGCGCGATCACGGTGGGCGCGGGGCGCTGGGGGCCGAGTTTGACCCGGTGTAGCGGTATCAGTACCCTCAGACAGTCACCCCTTGGCGCGGTGGCGGCTCTGTGCTGCACGTCGATCGCCAAGGCAATCTGCGCGTAGACCGCGGTCCGCTGCGCAGAGATCCGAATCACCGAAAACTTCGGGTACCTGACCGGTGCCCACCAACTCGAGGAGTGTTGACCGTGGCCAAGGGCAAGCGGACGTTCCAGCCGAACAACCGTCGTCGGGCGCGCGTGCACGGCTTCCGCCTCCGGATGCGCACCCGTGCGGGTCGCGCCATCGTTTCGGCGCGCCGCCGTAAGGGCCGTGCCGAACTGACTGCCTGATCGCGCGTAGTCGGACGCTCGGGTGTTGCCTGAGCCGTATCGGTTGCACCACCGTGCCGAATTCTCCCGCACGGTGCGCCGCGGTCAGCGAATCGGGAGGCGAGATCTCGTCGTACATGCGTTCACGCACACGTACGACGATGTCGCCGACGGCGATTCGCTGGTCCGCGTAGGCGGTCCGCGGTTCGGGCTGATTGTCAGCAAGGCGGTGGGTAACGCGGTGGTTCGCCACCGGGTCGCCCGCCGCCTGCGTCATATGTGCGGCCAGGTGGTCGACGAACTCCCGGTCGGCACCGACGTCGTGATCCGGGCCCTGCCCGGTGCGGCGACCGCCGACTCCGCCGAGCTGCTGCGCCAGCTGCGCACCGGTCTGCGCAAGCTGGGCTCGAGGCAGGCGCCGGAGCCCGCGCTCGGTCGCACCTCGGCCGGTGACCGGTGATGCGCAGGCTCACCCGGCTACCCGCCGACGCGCTGATCTTCCTGATCGAGCTGTACCGGAACTATGTCTCCCCCACCCGGATGCCGATCTGCCGGTTCACCCCCACCTGCAGTGAGTACGCGGTGACCGCCCTGCGGACGCGCGGCCTGCTCGTCGGCTCGGTGCTGACGGTCGTGCGCCTGGCCAAATGCGCACCCTGGCACCCTGGAGGGTGGGATCCCGTGCCGGAGCGCGGGTCGAATGCCTTCACAAAGTCATCGCCCGTGCTGATCGGCGATACGAACGACGGGAGTACCTAGAGCCGTGCTCGACATCATCTATTGGCCGGTATCCGCGATTCTGTGGTTCTGGCACAAAGCCTTCGGCTTTGTCTTCGGAGCCGACAGCGGGCTCACCTGGAGCCTGGCCATCGTGTTCCTGGTCTTCACCCTGCGGCTGATCCTGTACAAGCCGTTCGTGAAGCAGGTGCGGACCACCAAGCAGATGCAGGAGCTGCAGCCCCAGATCAAGGAGCTGCAGAAGAAGTACAAGAACGACCGCGAGACCATGGCGCGGGAGATGCAGAAGCTGCAGAAGGACCACGGCTTCAACCCGCTCATGGGCTGCCTGCCGGTGCTGGTGCAGGTGCCGGTGTTCCTCGGTCTGTTCCATGTGCTGCGTTCGTTCAACCGCACCGGTAGCGGCTTCGGTCAGCTCGAGATGTCGGCCTACGACAACGCGCACACCGCGAACTACATCTTCAGCGCGGCCGACGTCCAGTCTTTCCTGAGCGCCCGTATTTTCGGCGCGCCGATCGCCGCCTTCATCACCGCGCCGACCGACCAGCTGCAGGCGTTCGCCGATTGGGGCGGCACGCCCACCAAGCTCAACATCGCGCTCGTCGCGGTTCCGCTGATGGTGATCGCCGGTCTGGCGACCCACTTCAACGCCCGCGCCTCGGTGCAGCGGCAGACGCCCGAGGCCGCCGCCAATCCGCAGGCCGCGATCATGAACAAGCTGTCGCTGTGGGTCTTCCCGCTCGGCGTCATGGTCGGTGGCCCCTTCCTGATGATCGGCATCCTGATCTACTGGGTGGCCAACAACATCTGGACCTACGGTCAGCAGCACCTGGTGTTCGGCCGGATGGAGAAGGAAGAGGAAGAGAAGAAGGCCAAGAAGCTGGAGCTGCGCGCGCAGAACGCGCCGAAGCCCGGCGCCAAGCCGGTCGACGTCCGCAAGAAACAGGACGCCCCGGCCGCCGACGACTCCTCGGCGAACGGCACCGCCGCCACGAACGGCACCCCCAAGCAGTCGGCCAAGCAGGGCGGCCAGCGCAGGCCCGGCGGGCAGAAGCGGCCGGGCAACCGCGGCCGCGCGAACCAGAAGCGTAAGCGCTGAGTGGCGACCAGATAGAGGAATCCAATGACTGTTGAGACCGAGACCGACGGAGGGGACGCCACTGTGGCGACGACTGTTGACGTCGTGAACGACGCCGAGGAAGCGTTGATCGAAGAGGGCGAGATCGCGGGCGACTACCTCGAGCAGCTGCTGGACGTGCTCGACTTCGACGGCGATATCGACCTCGATGTCGAGGGCGACCGCGCCATCGTGAGCATCGACGGCGGTCGTGATCTGACCAAGCTCGTCGGCCGCAACGGCGAGGTGCTCGACGCGCTGCAGGAGCTGACCCGCCTCGCGGTGCAGCAGGCGACCGGCGTGCGCAGCCGCCTGATGCTCGATGTGGCCGGCTGGCGCGCGCAGCGTCGCGCCGATCTGAGCGAGCTCGGTGTGGCCGCGGCCAAGCGGGTGCTGGAGTCGGGCAAGCCCGAGGCGCTCTCGGCCATGACCCCCTTCGAGCGCAAGATCGTGCACGACGCCGTCGCCGATATCGAGGGCGTCGCCAGCGAGAGCGAAGGTGTGGAGCCGAATCGTCACGTGGTGGTCGTGCCCGAGTAGGCTGATTTCGCCGCGACCACGATTGCTGTGGATAGGGCCTCCGGTCACGGACCGGGGGCCTTATTCATGCCCGATGCTCCACTCGGAAGGATGTTTCACGTGGAACGAGAACTGGGTGCGCTGTCCGCCGACCAGGAACCGCCCGCCGCTGCCGCCCGGGTCTTCGGCGACCGCCTGGACCTCGCGCGCCGCTACTACGCGGCGCTGGCCACCGCCGGGGTGGAGCGCGGGCTGATCGGTCCCCGAGAGGTGCCCCGGCTCTGGGAGCGTCACATTCTCAATTGCGCCGTCGTCGGTGAGCTGATCGAGGAGGGCGCGTCGGTGGTCGATATCGGCAGCGGTGCGGGACTGCCCGGTATCCCCCTCGCCATCGCCCGGCCGGATCTGCGCATCACATTGGTCGAGCCGCTGCTGCGCCGCACCGTCTTCCTCAGTGAATTCATCGAGGAGGCGGGGCTCGAGGTGCGGGTGGTCCGCGGGCGCGCCGAGCAGTCCGGCGTGATCAAGGAAGCGGGTGGCGCGGATGTCGTCACCTCGCGGGCCGTCGCACCGCTCGCCAAGCTCGCGCACTGGTCGCTCCCCCTGCTGCGCGACCACGGGCGGATGCTCGCGCTCAAGGGAACGAGTGCCGCCGAAGAACTCGAACGCGACGGCGCCGAGCTGATTCACGACGGCGCGACCGATCTGCGGGTGGTCGGGTGCGGCGCGGGCATCGTCGAAATCCCGACCCTGGTGATCAGCGCGGAACTGCTCCCCCGTGCCGAACGTCCGACGCGTCGCGCGGGACGCAAAGCGGTCGGGGTGGAGAAGAAGGCGCGGAAGCGCCGGGAGCCGGGCACCGACTGAATTTCTGCCGCGCGGCCCGATCGGTAGGTTTCGTAACGTGACAAAACCGCCCGAGGGTAGTTGCCTAGGCGGCTGCAGCGCGAAATTCGGTTGATGCGACGAGGAGTCGCAATGGGTGGGTGAGAGCGGCGCTGCGTGAACGGATTCCGTGCGCGGAGGTCTCGTGTTTCACGTGGAACGCGAGACTGCTCGGTCGACGCCTGAGCCCCCCCACTCCCCCGACGTTTCCCGTGAAACAACGGTCCGGGAAGCGGAATTCGACACATCTGGGCGTGTCCTTCTCGCCGTGCCGCGATTCAGCTTTCCTAACTGTCATCCTGCTGGCAAGCTGTTCACAGTCGGGCGTGCGCGTCTGTGCCACGGTGATGTGGACGACGCCACGCCGAACGTATATGCGATGACACGGCGCCGACGCTCGGTCGGGTACGTGATCTGAAGTATCTCGGGTTAGGAGCTGTCTATGTCGAGCGGTCCGGCGAATGTTTCACGGGAAACAGCGTCGCGGGTCCCGGGGATGCTGGATTCCAGCAGCTTCGACGCGGAGACGTTCGGGAACACTCCTTTCGGGCACATCTCCCCGGCCGAGACCCCGATCGCGGCGGAAGCGCAACGCGCCAGCCAGATTCTGCATCCAGGAAAGGTCACTGTGCCGAAACCCCGCGAGCAACGGATCATCACCATCGCCAACCAGAAGGGCGGCGTCGGTAAGACGACGACCACCGTCAACCTCGCTGCCGCGCTAGCGCATCAGGGGATGACGGTCCTCGTGGTCGATCTCGATCCGCAGGGCAACGCGAGTACGGCGCTCGGCGTCGCGCACCACTCCGGGGTGCCGTCCAGCTACGAGCTGCTGATCGGTGAGGTGGCGGTCAAGGACGCGATCCAGCAGAGCCCGCACAGCGAGCGGCTGCTGTGCGTGCCCGCCACCATCGACCTCGCCGGTGCGGAGATCGAGCTGGTGTCGATGGTCGCGCGCGAAGGTCGGCTGAAGACGGCGATCCACGAGGCGGCCATCGCGGGCTACGACATCGACTACGTCCTGATCGACTGCCCGCCCTCGCTCGGCCTGCTCACCGTCAACGCGCTCGTGGCGGCCAAGGAGGTGCTGATCCCGATCCAGTGCGAGTACTACGCGCTCGAGGGCGTCGGCCAGTTGATCCGCAATATCGGGCTGGTGCAGTCGCATCTGAACCCCGAACTCCACGTGTCGACCGTGCTGCTGACCATGTACGACGGCCGCACCAAGCTGGCCGACCAGGTCGCCGAAGAGGTGCGCAACCACTTCGGGGACGTGGTGCTGAAGTCGATGATCCCGCGCAGTGTGAAGGTTTCCGAGGCGCCGGGCTACGGGATGACCGTGCTCGATTACGATCCGGGTTCTCGCGGCGCCATGAGCTACATGGACGCGGGCCGCGAATTGGCGGCCCGCGCTCAGCTCGCGCAAGACGCGTCGTAGTTGTGTTGGAACGAGGAAGGGATCGGTAGCCGATGAGTCAGGCGAAAAAGGGCGGTCTCGGTCGCGGTTTGGCCGCACTGATCCCGACGGGTCCGGCCTCGACGCCGGGGCTCAGCAGTGCCGCGGCGAGCGTGATCGGGATCAACCCGATCGGCCCGCAGCCGGCCGAGTCGTTCCTGCGTCGCGTTCCGGATGCCGAACCGGAGCCCGCCGTGGAGCCCGAGGCCGAACTGGTCTCCCCCGGCGACGCGGTCTACCGCGAGATCCCGGCCGACCAGATCGAGCCGAACCCGAAGCAGCCGCGCTCGGTCTTCGAGGAAGAGGCGCTCGCCGAGCTGGTGCACTCGATCCGCGAGTTCGGGCTGATGCAGCCGATCGTGGTGCGGCGCGTCGAACCGGGTGTCGACAAGTTCCAGTTGGTCATGGGCGAGCGCCGTTGGCGCGCCTGCCAGGAAGCCGGACTGGAGACCATTCCGGCGATCATCCGCGATACCGCCGACGGCTCGATGCTGCGCGACGCACTGCTGGAGAACATCCACCGCGTACAGCTGAACCCGCTCGAAGAGGCGGCCGCCTATCAGCAGCTGCTCGACGAATTCGATGTCACGCATGAGGAACTGGCTTCGCGAATCGGCCGCTCCCGACCCGTCGTGACGAATATGATTCGACTGCTGAAGCTGCCGATTCCGGTGCAGCGTCGGGTGGCGGCCGGAGTTCTCTCGGCCGGCCATGCCAGGGCGCTGCTCGGTCTGGATGCCGGAGCCGACGCACAGGAAGTGTTGGCGGCGCGGATCGTCGCCGAGGGACTCTCGGTGCGAGCCACCGAAGAAGCGGTGACGCTCGCCAACCGCAACCCCTCGGACGTCGCTCCCCCGGCGCCGAAGCGCAAGCCGATTCACATGCCGGGTCTGCAGGAAGTGGCCGAGCGGCTGTCGGGTTCTTACGACACTCGTGTCACGGTCAGCCTCGGTAAGCGTAAGGGCAAGATCGTAGTCGAGTTCGGCTCCGTCGAAGATCTCGAGCGCATTGTGGCGCTGATGGAGCAAGCAGGCCCTGAAACGTCACTGTGACGAGAGAGACGGCATTACTGTGGATAGTGATGTGGCGTGAGCGTGGACGAATCGGATAGCTGGAGGCTGAGCAAAGCAGTGTCGACCAGCGTCACGACATTGACTCTCGACGGGCTGGATCGGCTCCCGGCGCATACCCGGCGGTGTGTGTTCTGGGAGCTCGATCCGGCGGTCGCGGCCGACTCGCACGCTTTCAGTGATCCGGTGTTCGAAAAAGAAGCCTGGCTGTCGACCGTGATGCTCGAATGGGGCTCGTGCGGTCAGGTGGCGCAGGTCGACAACAATATCGCCGGCTGCGCGCTGTACTCCCCCCCGAGTGCGGTGCCGCGGTCGTCGCTGTTCCCCACCTCCCCCGTGAGCCCGGACGCGGTCCTGCTGACCACGCTGCAGGCCGAATTCCCCTACGACGAGGCCGATGTAGCCCACCGCCTCGTCCAGGCCGTGGTGGCCGATCTGGTGCGTCGTGGCGTGCGCGCGCTGGAGGCTTTCGGCATTCGCAACGGCCCGCCGACCAGTTCCCTGGCCGACCGCGGGCTCGGCTCGTCGATGCGGCTGATGGAACGGATCGCGGCCCCGCTGCGCGATCCGGCCGCGGCCACCCAGTGCACTCCCGAAACGTGCATGATCGACGCCGACTTCCTCACCGATGTCGGTTTCGAAGTGGTGGCACCGCATCACCGGTTCCCCCGGCTGCGCTTGGAGCTCGACTCCGATCACGGCTGGAAGGAAGACGTCGAGCACGCCTTGGATCAGCTACTCGCCCAGGCGCAACTGCGATTGGTGACCAGCGGCCAGTCCTAGATCGGAACGAGAACGGCCCCCGCGGAATCTCGCGGGGGCCGTTCTGGTGTTCAGGTGTCAGACGCGCGGGGCGGGGACGTTGCCCGACTCCGCGGCGGCCAGTTCCTCGGCCAGCAGTTCGGCGAAGGTGTAGGTGCCGGTGGGCTGGTCGTCCTGGCCGAGCAGGTAGAGCCGCTTGACCGAGATGAGGATGGCTTCGGCGATCACGTCGCGCATGCGCGGGTTGGCCAGCACCGAGGCGTCGTACTCGTTGGTGAGGTAGCCCAGGTCGACCTGGACCGTCGGCATCTTGGTGAGCCGCAGCAGATCCCAGGTGCGCTGGTGGGTGCGGCAGTCCTGCACCGAGGTGCGGGCGACGACCTCGCGCTGGATGAACCCGGCCAGCACCTGCCCGATCATCGACACCGAGCCGTGCGAGTTGCCGAAGTAGAACCCGGCCACGCCCTTGGCGGACGGGTTGTCGCTGGTGGCGCAGCGCAGCGAGATCATCAGGTCGGCGTCGAAAGCATTGGAGGTTTCCGCGCGTTCGGCGTCGGTGGGGTTGGCGCCCCACGGCCGCGACAGGAAGGTCTCCATGCCGGTGGCGGCCATCCGGCCCTCCAGCCGGGAGGCCAGATCCCAGAGGATCTCCGACTCGTAGACGTCACCGAACTCGGTGGGCACCGCGAAACCCTTGTCGGCGCCGCCGAATCCGGGATCGATCACGATCCGCTTGCCGGTGAGCTGCGGGCCCGCCCGGTGCACCACCTCTTCCTCGGCGATGCGATG
The DNA here is from genome assembly GCF_053602435.1 of Nocardia sp. NPDC004415. Taxonomy (NCBI): domain Bacteria; kingdom Bacillati; phylum Actinomycetota; class Actinomycetes; order Mycobacteriales; family Nocardiaceae; genus Nocardia; species Nocardia sp. NPDC004415. The sequence continues at coordinate 37,009 of NZ_JBSGDP010000002.1, read as the reverse complement.
CGGGTTGCCGCCGGTGACGCGCGCGCCCAGCAGATCCAGCGAGCGCAGGGTGTCCGGGCCGCAGATGCCGTCGGCGGACAGCCCGATCTCGCGCTGGAACGCGCTGAGCCCGTCGTGGGTGTGCGGGCCGAAATAGCCGTCCACCCGGTACACGTAGAAGCCCAGGTCCTGCAGCTTGCGCTGCAGGGTGGCCACATCGTCGCCGTACAGCGGCGCGGACAGCTGGTAGATCAGCGTGCGAGCACCCAGGCGGTAGGAAGCTTCCTTCAGCGCGCGATAGGTGGCCGGACCGACCACCCCGTCGACGAGCAGGCCGCGCTGCTGCTGGAACGCGCGCACCGACGAATCGAGCGGGCGGTCGAACACCGCGTCGGTGTCCTTCCAGGAGTCACCGTGCGGCGAATGCAGGAAACCGAGGCTGGCGAGGGTGCTCCGAACCTCTGCTACGGCTGGTCCTGAATCGCCGTGACGAAGTCGGTGCATGCGGGATAGCCCTTTCCTTCGGCCGGAGCGTCGCCTCGATTGTCTCAGACCCGGGGCCTATAACGGGAATCCCCGGGTCCAGGCATCCTACGGCGCGTCGGCCGGTAGGAGGTGCTTTTGTCAGATGCCGTCAGGCGCTCAGATGAGGCCGTCGAGCTCGCGCAGCAGCGCCGCCTTGCCCTTGGCGCCGACGATCTGCTTCACCGGCTTGCCGCCCTGGAACAGGATCATGGTCGGCAGCGACAGGATCTGGTAGTCACGCGCGGTGCCGGGGTTGGCCTCGGTGTCGAGCTTGGCGATCGTCAGCTTGTCGGCGTGGCTGCCGGCGATCTCCTCCAGCACGGGGGCGACCATCTTGCACGGGCCGCACCAGTCGGCCCAGAAGTCCACCAGGACCGGCTTCTCGCTGAGCAGCACGTCGTCGGCGAAGGACTGGTCGGTCACGGTGATGGTGTTGGCGCTGTCGGCCATGGGGGTGTCTCCTTGCTGCGGGTGGAACTAGTTGGCGGAGCCGTCGGCGTTGGCGAGGGTGTTGGCGGTGATGTCACCCTGCTCGGCCAGCCAGCGCTCGGCGTCGATCGCGGCGCGGCAGCCGGTGCCCGCGGCGGTGATCGCCTGCCGGTAGGTGTGGTCGACCAGGTCGCCCGCGGCGAACACGCCCGCGATGTCGGTGGCGGTACCCGGATCACGCACCTGCACATAGCCTTCCGCGTCTAGCGCGACCTGGCCCTTGACCAGTTCGCTGCGCGGGTCGTGGCCGATGGCGACGAACAGGCCGGTCGCGGCGAGCTCGGACTCCTCGCCGGTGCGGGTGTCGCGCAGGGTCAGGCTGCTGACGCTGTTCTCGCCGTTGACCTTCACGACCTCGGCGTTGAGCACGAACTCGATCTTGTCGTTGGTCTTGGCCCGCTCGAGCATGATCCGCGAGGCGCGGAACTCCTCGCGGCGGTGCACCACGGTGACGCTGGAGGCGAACTTGGTGAGGAAGATGGCCTCTTCCATGGCGGAGTCGCCGCCGCCGACCACCACGATGTCCTGGCCCTTGAAGAAGAAGCCGTCGCAGGTGGCGCAGGCGCTCACGCCGCGGCCGAGCAGATCCTGCTCACCGGGGACGTTGAGATAGCGTGCGGCCGAACCCATCGCGAGGATCACCGCGTAGGCCTCGAAGGTCTCCTCGCCCACGGTGACCTTCTTGATCGGGCCGGACAGGTCGATCGCGTCGACGTCCTCGGTGCGCAGGTCGGCGCCGAAACGCTTGGCCTGCTCGCGCATCTGCTCCATCAGGTCCGGGCCCATGATGCCCTCGCGGAAGCCGGGGAAGTTCTCCACCTCGGTGGTGGTCATCAAGGCGCCACCGAACTGGGTGCCCTCGAACACCAGCGGCGCCAGTTCGGCGCGAGCGGCGTAGACGGCGGCCGTGTAGCCGGCGGGGCCCGATCCGACGATGATCAGGTCGCGAACTGGCGTGCTCATGGGGGCCTTCCGAAAGACGAGCTGGGGACGTGTCGGTCAACAACAGCCTAAACGGTGTTGTTCCCGGCGCGACGGGGCTCCCGCGACGTGGGCGGATCAGCCGATGTCGCGCACGGCGAGCTGCTCCGGCGTGCCGGTGCCGCAGCCGGGCCCCACGACCAGCGCGGTAATGGTCGGCGCGGCCGGACCCTGCACCAGCACCAGGACCGCCTCGCCGCCGCGGAAGGTGATGCTCGACGCACCGAGCACCCCGCGATCGATGCCGTTGGCCTGCACGCAGCGGGTGAGCGCCGTCTCGTCGGACAGCGGGCCGCGCACATCCCGTTTGCCGAGTGCGCTGAGCGCCGCGGCGGTGGTGAGTTCGTCACCGGACGGGTCGGGTGCGGGCGCCGCGGTGGGGGTGCCGTCGGTGGTGTCCAGGGTGCTGAACACCACGCCCGCTCCGCCCACCGCGACCACCGCGGCGGCGGCCGCGGCCAGCAGACCCATCCGGCGCCGGGAGCGGGATCGGTAGGCGTCCAGCGAGATCGGCGCCGCCACCGGCGCCGAGCCGGGCGGCGCGGTGCCGGGCGGCGCGGTGCCGGGCGGCGCGGTGCCGGGCGGCGCGGTGCCGGGCGGCGCGGTGCCGAGTCGCTCGGTGGGACCGTCGCCGAGTGCGGTCGAGAGCCGTTCGGTGGGTCCGTCGCCGAGCGCGGTGGAGAATCGTTCGGTGGGACCGTCGGCTGGTTCGGCGGCGAGTTCGGTGGTGAGCCGTTCGGTGGGCCCCTCCCCCGCGTCGAGTTCGGCGACGAAGCGGAACATGCGGTCGGCCACGTCGTCGGGCATGCGGTGCACGACCCTGTCGTCGGAGCCCAGGGCGCGTAGCTGCGCGTTGACGTCGTCGAGTTGGTTCAGGTAGCGCAGCGCGTCGGGGTCGGTGCTGACCTGGGGCCACAGTTGCTCGCTGAGTTCGGGCGCGAGATTGTCGGCATGCAGATCGGCCAGCAGTTCCGACGGGAACGGCGGCTGCGGCACGGATCGGGCCACCCTCGCACCTCCCCTGTTCTGTCGATATCGGATCGCAGGATTTACATCGCTGACTTGTTCGTCACTGTTAATGACGCATCCCGACTAGATCCGGTTCCCTGGATCCCGGAAAAATTCCAAACGTTCTTGCAAACGTACGCGCGCTCGGGAGCAACGGCTCTTGATCGTGCCCTCCGCCACGCCGAGCGCGGCGGCGGTCTCGGCCACACTGCGGCCTTCCATCTCGGTCATCACCAGGGCCAGGCGCTGGTCTTCCGGCAGCGTGAACAGCGCCTCGGCGACCACGGTGGACAGCTCGTACTCGGCGAACTCGTCGCGCGGCTCGACGGCCTCGGGCATGGTGTCGGGAGTGATGGAGAACGCGCGACGGGTCTTGTTGCGCCGGATCCGGTCCAGGCAGGCGTTGACCACGATGGCGTGCAGCCAGCTGCGCACCTCGGCCTCGGCGCGGAACGAGCTCGCGGTGCGATGGGCCGAGAGCAGGGCGTCCTGGAGCGAGTCGGCGGCGTCCTCGCGGCTGTAGGACGTGCGCAGCGCGGTCTGCCACAGATGGTCCTTGTGCCTGCGCAGCAGCTCGGCGAAGGCGTGCGGCGGCTCGCCGCGCACATGGGCGGCCAGCAGCTGCTTGTCACTGCTGTTCTCGAGGAACGAGCGATCTGCGGGCGCGATCGACCGCGTGCTCCCCCCGCGGACTTGCTCGTTGACTTCCGGCGACAACACCTGACCCCTTGGACAGCGCTCATTACGGCGACTTCACGTCGGCGAACGAGGCCGAACCATCACCTGACTACACGCAACGTCCAGGATCGACGTCGACAGATCCTGGGTAGCCCCCTACGGGAGCGCGGGTGTGATCATATCGCCGATAACATTCGCGCACCAACCGGACCGCGGTTCGACAACGGTGGGCTCTCGATCCGGAAACACACGTCCACCTGCGCTGATGGCGGTGGGAACGGGAATCTAGGGCGCGGCGTCGAAGCGGACGTCGGCGATGGCGGTCTGGAACTGACCCCCCGAATTCGCCAGTCCGGTGATCCAGACGAGCACGAAACGTGCCGCCTGGTCGGTCTGCACGGCGATGTCGGTGACGCCCTCACCGAGCTTGGCCGAACCGATCAGCTGGGTCTGGTCGAGCGTGGGCGCCTCGGTGGGCGAGGTGCGGATCTCGACGGTGCTGCCCGCGCTGGGCGAGTTGATCGAGACATTGGTGAGCTTGGCCGGGGTCGGCAGGGTGGCCAGCAGGCCGACGCCCTTCTTGAGCGCCGGGAACTGCTGGAAGTACTGGTCGGTGCGCCACAGCGTGGCCGGGTTCTGATCCAGGATCGCGCCCGCCGACGCGGCGCCGTCGGGGGTGCCCTCCGGGGAGAACACCGTGGCACCGGTGACCGGCACCGGCACCCCGGCGGGCGTGGCGGCCTCGGGGTCCTCGGCGGGCGGTGCCGACGCCGCGGGCGGCGGCACACTCGAGGTGAGCCCGATATTGATCTGCTGGTCCAGCGGCTTGTCCGACGCGCCGGGCGCGAAGATGCTGACCATCCACCAGATCAGGATGCCGACCACCAGCGCGGCCAGCACGCCGAGCCCGACCATGATCCACATCATCCGCTTGGAGCGTTCCCGCTCGGCGGCGAGCAGTTCCGGATCGGCCAGCGAGTCGGGACCGGAGGCCACCGCGCGCTGACCCAGCCGCAGCACCGGGATGAAATCGGTCTTCTGATCGACCACCGAGGCCTGTTCGAGCACGTGCTGCACCGTCGCGGCGGTGCGCACACCCTTGTTGGACTCCAGCGAGCGCACCGCGACCGCGGAGATCTCGAAGGGCACCTCGGGCCGGATCTGGCGCGGCTCCACCGGCGTGCCGTCGGGGCCGAAATCGGCCAGGCGCAGGCCGCCGATGGTGGCCGCCGTGCCGGTGACGCCACCGACCCGGATCGGCCAGCGCGCGGTGATCAGCGCGTAGAGCATGGCGCCGAGGCCGCGCACATCGGACTGGGCGTCGGAATCGCCGAGCGTGCCGGGGAAGGCCAGCACGGCGTCACCGGAGGCGCTGATGCGGATGCGGTCGGGATGGTCGATCGAGAGCGAGCCGCCGCCGCGATGGGCCAGTTCGGCCGCCGAGGCCAGCGCCCGGATGGCCCGGGCGGCGCCGATCGGCGAGGGCACCGTCTCGGCCATCTCGCGCAGCGAGCGGCCCGGGGTCCACTCGGCGACGACGATGCCGCCGGAACTGCCGCGGACCACGTCGAGCACCCTGGCCAGGCCGGGCGAGTTGATCCGGCCCAGGCGCAGCGTGCGCGACAGGATGGCCTGCGGGCCGTCGTGGCCGGAGTTCTCGCCGGACTTCTGGTCGGCGTCGACGAAGGTGAGCGCGACCTCGCGGTCGAGTTTGATGTCGAGGGCCTGCCAGAACTTCAGGCCGCGCGCGCCACCGTGACCGGCCAGCAGGCGGTAGCGACCACCCGCGACGGACGCGCCCGGAATGAGCTTGGGTCCGCGCTGCGCGCGCCGGGCATCGGCGGGCGGAACCGGGATCGGGAGCATGCCGGTGTCGTGGGTCGGATCGTGGGGGGGCATGGCCTGACCCGCCGAGTTGTTATGCGGCGATTCGGCCTCGTCGGGCGTGTCGGGGCGTTCGGATCCCGTGGCATCGGACGCGGCGGAATCGACATCGGTGGACATTCCTCCCGCTGCGCGCGCCGCAGAATCAGCGGCCGGGTCGCCGCCCACCGCGTCATCGCTCACCCTCGGTCCTCCTTCGAGCTGATCTTTCGAGGTTATGGCGAATTCGCCACCCGTATCGGTCTGCCGAACAGCGTACGGGAACTGTGCCTGACCGGTGATGTCAACAGCACCCGGCCGGATGATGGGCAACACCATGGTCTGGGTGTCCATCGAATGCTCGTAGGACGGGAAGCCGTAGGTGTCGGGCCTGCGCAGGACGGTGGTCGCGTAGATGTCGTCGGAGGGCGACTCGTCCAGGCCCAGATCCGGTGCGGGCGGGGTGATGCCGAGCCTGCGCGAGATCGCCACGGTGATCGCCACGACCTCGGGAATCCCGGCCAGGCGCATGAGCGCGAAGGCCACCGAGAACATCACCAGCGCGCCCACGCTCACCCGCAGCAGCGAGGCCGGGCCGCCGGAGAGCTGGTTCATCCTGGTCACCGTGTCGACGATGAGCATCACCGCGCCACCGGCCACCGAGGCCAGCAGCACCCGGGTCACCGTGCGGCCCACATTGGCCATGCGCAGATCGCCCAGGCTGCGGTGCAGCAGCATGCCGCCGATCACCGCGCCCGCGGTGAAGCCCAGGCCGGTGGCGACGCCGAGGATGATCACCACGTCGTCGCTGTCGCGGGCCAGGATCGGGGCCAGGGCCGAGAACAGGATCTTGATCGTGGTGATGCCGAGGATGATCCAGGTCGGCGTCCACGCCTGTTCGCGGGCGTAGAACACGCGCAGGTGGATCAGCACCAGCGAGTACGGGATGAGCGAGAAGGCCGACCAGCTCACCGCCGCGCCGAGGCGCTCGGCGTCACCGGCGAAACGGGCGTAACCGTAGAGCGCCTCGCCGACCTGCGGGCCCGCGAGGGTCAGGAAGGTGACCACCGGGATCAGGGCGATCATGGTCAGACGGGTGGCGACCGAGAGGTCGTCGACTACGGCCGGGGTGTCGTCGGCGGCGGCATTGCGGCTCAGGCGCGGCATGATCGCGGTCAGCAGGGTGACGCCGAGAACGCCGTAGGGCAGCTGCAGCAGCAGCCAGGCGTTCTGGAAGATCGCCGGGCCCGCCTCGTCGGCCGAGGACGCGATGTGGTTGGCCACGACCAGGCCGACCTGGCTGATCAGCACGTACAGGATGATCGCGCCGCCCATCTTGCCGAACTGCTTGAGGCGCGTGTCCACACCCCACAGCGGGCGCAGATTGATCCCGTGGCGGCGGATGGCGGGCAGCAGGCTCAGTGCCTGGGTGGCGACACCGGCGGTGATACCGATGCCGAGGACCAGCAGTTTCGGGTCGCCCATCTTGACCGGGTCGAGGCTGATCTCACCGGGCGTCAGCGCGTAGACGGCCAGCACCACCAGCACGACCAGGTTGTTCAGCACCGGCGCCCAGGCACCCGGTTTGAACGCCTGTCTGGTGTTGAGGATGGCCGTGAACAGCGCGGACATGCCGTAGAACAGGATCGCGGGCACCAACAGATAGGTGAGCGCGGTGGTGAGCTCGGTGTTCACCTTGCCGTCGGCGGCAACGAACACATGGGTGGCCAGGATCGGGGTCGCGGCCATCGTCAGCACGGTGGCGGCGAAGAGCACGGTGAACGCGGCCGTCACCAGGCGGCGCACGAAGGCGGCGCCGTTGTCGGCGTCCTCCTGTTCGGCGCGGATGAGCGTGGGTACGACGATCGCGGTGAGCACGGCGCCGAGCACCAGCTCGGCGATCATGTTCGGGATCAGGTTGGCCGAGGTGAACGCCGAGGCGATGGCCGGGCCGAGCACGGTCAGCAGCAGCAGCTGCTTGGCGAACCCGGTGATCCGGCTGATCAGCGTCGCGACGGCGATCGACCCGGAATCCTTGAGCAGCTTGGCGTTGGCGCTCTGCGCGGTCTCGGCCGGCTTCTCGGCCGCCTGCACCTTCGCCGGACGGGCGATCCGCTGGGTCTTGGCGGCGGCATTGTCCTCGACGGGGTGCTTGCGCAGGTCCTGACGCCGCTCGGACTCGGCACCGGCAGGCGTACCCGGCATTCCCGGATAGGAAGGTGGCGGAACGGTCCGCCGCCCTTGCCGAGGAGGCTCGACAGGACCGGACCTGCGCCGGTCGGGAGCGTCGGGATACTGACCGCGCGGCTGACCACCCGCAGGCTGGTCACCCCGGGGCCGACCGGCCTCCACATCGGGCCGCTGCTGCCGGGGAATCGCTCCCGACTGCGCGCCCTGCGGCGGCACATCACCGGGACGCTGTCGCGGAATCTCACCCGACGGTATCCCTCGCGCGGCGAGCGGTCGCTGCGAGGGCTCACCGGGCAGGCCACGGGATTCTGGTCGCGGCTGACGTGGGAACTCGCCGGACTGGGCACCTGGCGTCGCGCCGTCGGGCCGACGGGGAGAGTCACCGGGCAGGCCGCGCACGCCCGGGCGTGCGGGGCCGTCGGGACGCCCAGGGCCATCAGGCCGCGCAGCAGGGCCCGGACGCTCGGGGGCGGGACGCTGCTGTGGGAACTCGCCTGACGGCGGGCCGAGCGGGCGTGCGGGCCCGCGACCGGGCTGTTGTGGGGGGGTGCCAGGGCGATCGGGGTATCCCGGGCGGCGGGACTCCGGCTCGCCGGGGTGCGACGGGCGACCAGGGGCAGTCCCAGGGCGGAGGCCCTGGTCGGGACCAGCGGCACGGTGGGCGTCGCCGCCAGGGCCGTATTGCTGCGGTGGCACGCCCGGACGACCTGCTTGACCCGGCGCCGGGCGCTGCTGGGGGAACTCCCCCGAAGGCGCTCCGGGAACACGCGGCAGCTCCCCCGAACGATTCGCGGGTCCGGGCTGACGCCGAGGATCTCCGTCGGGCAGGTTGCGATAGGCCGACGGTGGCTGCGGCGCCCCGGGGTCCGCGGAATCGGGGCGATATCCACCGGGTGCCCGGAATGGACCGGGAGCAGCGGAACCTGGGCGGTATCCGGCGGGCGGTTGCGCACCCCGCCCGGCGCCGGACTGCTGGTCGGCTCGCGAGGACGAGCTCGGGTCGGGTCCGACCGGGCGACGGTATCCGCCGGGCACCTGGGATTCACCGGGGCCGCTGGGGACGGGCCGGAATCCGTCCGGTGCGGGTGCGTCGAAGTCGCCCGGGCCGGGGCCGTAGCCGGGGCGGCCGTCCGGTGTGGGCGGGGCCGGGCGGGGGCCCGGCGGGTGGTGGGGGGCGCCGGGGTCGGGGCGGTGGCCGAACGGTGGAGGTTCGGCGCGGTGGGGTTCGCCCGGTGGGGTGCCGGGGCGCTGGCCCGCGCCCGGGTGACCGGGGTGGGGGCCGTTGGGGGGCACGCGGCGGTCGGCGGGACGGTCGACGTGGGGCAGGGTGCCGTCGTGGTCGCCGCCGCTCATGCCACGTTCCCAGGGCGCGGCGGCCGCGCGGCGGATGGCCTGCGGGTCGTCGCGTCGGTCGTCGTCGTGCCGATGAGCGGATTCATCGTCGCCCATCATGCCTCCTGTACCCGGTGCGACCCGCGGATCCCGCCGGTCCGGTGAGCGTTTCGCTCACCCGTGCCACTGTCCGTTTCTTCTCTGTCATGGTGCCCCGTCGCCGCGTCAGGCGCGGGCGTTCACTGCCCTTGCAGCCGTTGCCTCGCCCGGCGCAGCCGCCCGGCCCGTTCCACCGTCTCCGGGGCGAACCCTTCGTCGGCGGGATCGGGCTGTCCGCGGAAGCGCCGCAGCAGTCGGCGCCCGGCCAACAGCAGCAGCAGTATTCCGGCACATGCGGTAATTATTGCCAGGGCCTGACCGTAGGCATTCGAGCGCACCGACACCGAGGTCGCCTCGCCTAGCGCGATTCCGTCCGGAGTGGTAAGGGCGATCGGAATGACCAGCTTACGGCTGTCGCTCACCTCGGTCGGGATCTGGAACGACCGCGTCCCGGACGGCGGAAGCAGCTGTTCGCCGATATCGGTGATGTTCGTCTCGGCGGGCGCCTCGATCCGGAACATCACCCGGATGGCGACGGGCAGTTCGTTGCGCGCCACCAGCAGCAACGGGCTCTGCTCGGAGGCCAGCGTGTACACCCCGCCCGGCGGCAGCACCGAGACCGAGCCGAACATCGTGTCGAGTTCCTCGGTGGCCTGCTCGACGCGGCGCTGCGCGTACTGATCGGCCAGCGTGCTGTTGTCGGCCCTGCGGTCGGACAGGCTCAGCGTGCGCAGCAGGTCTTCGCGCACCGGCGTCATGAACGCGTGCGGGGTGAGCTCGGCTTCGGGCAGTTCCACCAGCGCCCGCATCAGCTCGCTCACCCGGGCGCCCTGATCGCGCACCGGCCCGATGAAGTGCTCGGGTACCCCGTCCTGGGCGGCGCGCGGCAGGTATTCGAGGGTGAACGGGCGCGGGTCGGGCGCCTGGTTCACCAGGTCGGTGAACCCGCGCAGGCTCGCGAGATTGTTGCGCGCCAGCAGCTCCACCTGCTTGAGCAGCGCGACGCCTTCTTCCTTGCTGGCACCCCACTGCTGCGGCGGCATGAGCAGCTGCGAGCGCGGGCGGTCGGGGGCGGGATTGAGCGAGGTCCAGGCCAGGGCGCCGAGTGCGTCCTGGAGCCGGGCGGCGCGCGAGTCGTAGGTGACGTCGAAACGCACCTTGGCCGGGGTGAACGAGGGGGTGGGCGGGTTGGAACCCACGGCGGCCAGTGCGGTCGCGGTCCAGATGTCGTAGGTCGCCACGTGCAGGGCCGGGTCCACCGGCGGGGTGGTCGCGGCGGGGTCGGCGGGCGCGGGTGGTTCGGTGCTCACCGCGGGCACCCGCACCATGTCCGGCACGGCCTGTTCGCCGCCGACGACCATGTCGGGCTCGTTGGCGGCCGGGGCCGAGGTGAGCGTGTCCTCGGCGTCGACGGGCATGCCGTCGGTGGTCACCGCCGTGCCTGCCAGCACCGCGGTGGTGTACCCGTGGCCGCGCAGCAGCTGACCGGCCGGATCGTCGATGCTGCCGGAGTCGGGCAGCCCGACCCCGCGCACCGAGCGGGTGCCGAGGATCGCGTCGACCACGTCGGCCGGGGCCAGCAGCGCCCGCGCCGAGAGCCCCGGATCGTTGACGGCGGCCAGCGCCGACAGGTCGACCTGCGCGTACGGCAACGCCACCGTGCACATCGAGCCCGCCAGCGCGCGCAACCGGTCCAGCCACGCCTGTGCGTTGGCCGCGCCGGTGCCCTCCCTGGTCGCGCCGTCGGGGTCCGAGGGGCTGGCCAGCACGCGATAGCCGCGCGTCATCGTCTGCACGGTGGACACCAGGTCCGGGTCGATCGCGATACACACCGCGCTCGCCACGCTCTTGTCCTTGCCCGGCGCGGGTGCCACCGATTCCAGCGCCGCGACCAGCTGTTCGAGCCGTCCGCCCTTGCCCAGCGAGACCGCGAGTTCGTCGTCGAGCAGTTCCACCTGGCCGTGCACCGAACCGGGCCTGCCCGCCACCATGCGCGGGCGGTCGGCCAGCGGCCACAGCAGCGTGGTCGCCACCGGGGTGGCCTCGGACGGTGTCGTCACCGGCAGCGACTCGGTGCCGCTGGTCGCGGTGCCCACCGGCGGCAGCCCGAGCACCGGCAGCAGGAAACGGGCGTCGTCGAGCCGGGCCTGGGTGCCGTAGGCGGGCTCGCCGTTGACATTGAGCAGCAGCGGATACACCCCGGGATCGGTCAGCCCGAGCGAGGCGCCGTCACCGCCTGCCCGCAACGCGATCCGCACCGAGAACTGCTTGCGCTGCCCGGGGCTCAACCGCTCGGCCACATCCTGGAACGGGCCGGTGACCTCGTAGTTCACCTGATCCAGCCGCAGCGAGCTGCGCAGCCCGCTCGGCGAGTGCACCGCACCGGCGCGCTGGATGCGCACGCTCACGTCGTCGACATCGCGGTCGCCGATATTGGTGACCGTGCCGGAGACCGTCAGGATCGGATCGCTGGCGGTGGTGACGGTGCCGGGGGCCACCGCGTCCAGGGTCAGCTTCAGGAACTGCGGTGTCGCCTGCCCGCTGGATTGCGCGTGCGCGACCGCCGGAAGCAGCGAGACCGAACCCAGGATCGTCAGGACCGCCGTGATCAGCCGGAACAGTCCACCCGTCATCGCTTGCCGGTCTCCATCCGGTCGATCAATCGGTTCGCCACTTCGGCCAGGCGCCGCTCGTCGGCGTAGGCCAATCGGGAATCCAACTCGCTCAACGGGACCCACGCAACCTGGGTGACCTCCACATCGGCGTCGGAGAGCTCACCGCCGAGCGAGCGCAGCAGGAAATGGTGCACGGTCTTGTGTACCCGTCTGCCCTCGGTGACGAACCAGTAATCGATACTGCCCAGTTCGGCGACCACCTCGCCGTTGATCCCGGTCTCCTCGGCGACCTCGCGCATGGCGGTCTGCTCGGAGGTCTCGCCCTGTTCGATATGGCCTTTGGGCAGCGACCACAGCAGCCGCCCGCGCCGGTCGGTCCGCCCGATCAACGCGGCGCAGCGCAGCTCACGCGGCCCGTCGAGCCCGTCGACGACCAGTCCGCCCGCCGAGGTCTCGCGCACTGTACGCATGCGCGGCTTACCGCCGTTGGCCGCCGATCCGCGGCGCCGCGGCTGGCGGCGTCGACTGTTCGCGCGATCGGCCGGAGGAGACACCAAGCAAGCTTAGCTGTGCCGAACAGTAAGCTTCCTATTCGTGGTTTCCCCCAACGTCGCCCCTGATGCCGTGGCGGATCGCCGTGCCCGTCTGCTGGCCGGTGCGGCGGTGACGCTGGGCAGGCTCTCCGATGTGCTGAACCCGTTGGGCGCGATGTTCGCCGAGCGTGGGCACGCGCTCTACCTGGTCGGCGGCAGTGTGCGCGACGCGGTACTGGGCAGGCTGGGCAACGACCTGGACTTCACCACCGACGCCCGCCCCGAGGTCGTGCAGGAGCTGATGCGCGGCTGGGCCGACCACCTGTGGGACACCGGCGGCCTGGCCTTCGGCACCGTCTCGGCGGCCAAGGACGACCAGCAGCTCGAGATCACCACCTTCCGCGCCGACACCTACGATCGGGTCTCGCGCAATCCCGAGGTCACCTTCGGTGACACCCTCGAAGGCGACCTGGTCCGGCGCGATTTCACCGTCAACGCGATGGCCGTGAAGATCGCCGCCGACGGCTCGCTGGAATTCGTCGACCCGCTCGACGGCCTCGACGCCCTGCTCGACGGCGTCCTCGATACCCCCGCGCTGCCCCAGGATTCGTTCGACGACGACCCGCTGCGCATGCTGCGCGCCGCCCGCTTCGTCGCCCAGCTGGGTTTCGAGGTGGCCCCGCGGGTGCGCACGGCGATCGTGGAGATGGCCGAACAGATCGACCGGATCACCGCCGAGCGCGTGCGCACCGAGCTGGACAAGCTCATCGGCGCCGACCATCCGATCGACGGCATCAACCTGATGTGCGACACCGGCCTGGCCCAGCGCGTGCTGCCCGAGGTGCCCGCGATGAAGCTCGAGATCGACGAGCACCACCAGCACAAGGACGTCTACCAGCATTCGCTGACCGTGCTGGCCCAGGCCATCGACCAGGAGGAGGGCGACCCCGACATGGTGCTGCGCTGGGCGGCGCTGCTGCACGACATCGGCAAGCCCGACACCAAGCGCAACGAGCCCGGCGGCGGGGTGAGCTTCCACCATCACGAGGTGGTCGGGGCGAAGATGGTGCGCAAGCGCATGCGCGCGCTGAAGTACCCGAAGGCGTTCACCGAAGAGGTTGCCCGCCTGGTGTTCCTGCACCTGCGTTTCCACGGTTACGGCAAGGGCCAGTGGACCGATTCGGCGGTGCGCCGCTACGTCACCGACGCCGACGACCTGCTCGACCGCCTGCACAAACTGGTCCGCGCCGACTGCACCACCCGCAACAAGCGCCGCGCGGCCGCCCTGCGCTCCACCTACGACGAGCTCGAGGAGCGCATCGCCGCGCTGCGCGAACAGGAAGACCTCGCGCGCGTGCGCCCGGACCTGGACGGCAACGCGATCATGGAACTGCTCGGGCTCGAGCCGGGCCCGCAGGTCGGCAAGGCGTGGAAATACCTCAAGGACCTGCGCCTGGACCGCGGCCCGATGACCCGCGAGGAAGCCGAAGCGGCCCTGCGGGAATGGTGGGAAACACAGGAAAAACCGAACTGATCAGAACACGATCAGTTCGGTCCCCGCGACGATGGCCGAGCGCATCTGCGCCAGGTCGAACGAGCCGGTGGTCTCCGGCAGCTCGATGCGGAACTTCACCACGTCCCCGCGCCGGTGCGCGTAGGAGATGCTCGCCCGGTTGGGCAGGTCGTCGAGCAGCAGCGCGGGCGCCTGTACGGCGCGGCGGGGCAGGCGGATGCCGTGCCAGCTGGCCTTGCGGATATCGATGGTGAGCAGGTTGTCGTAGACCTGCGCGTCCACCACGGCGCTCATCTTGCGGGTGCGATGATCGGCCACGATCTGCCCGCGTTCGTCGAGGCGCACCCGCCATTCCAGGTTCTGCGCGTCGACCCATTCCACCAGCGCGCCGATCTCGATGCTGCCCTCGATGTCGAGCTGCTGGACCCTGACCTTGGTCGGTACCCCGGGGATCAGCCGCACGCCGTGCGCGATCACGGTGACCGTCTCGAACGGGTGTGAGTCCCAGACCAGGTCGGAGAGCACGGTCTTGGACTGGAAGTGGGCACCGCGCCTGCGCACCTTGAGCACGTCGAGGGTGGCGGTCAGTTCGTGCCCGAGCAGCGTCGCGGTGACCTCCTGGCCGCCGAATCGGCTCAGGATTCCCTCGCTGAGCACCGTGATCAGCACATCGGGCATGAGCGCGGTGACGGTACCGGAGCCCAGGTCGGCGACCGGGTCGGCCCAGGACGTGGTGAAGCCGAGCCACTGGTCGATCCACGACGGGTCGAGCAGGCGTCTGCCCAGGTCGACGGCGCCCGACAGTGACCAGGACTTCGGATCGAAATACGTGGCCATGATGGCTCTGAGCGTACTGGGCCGCGCCCCCGGCGGCTATGGTCGACGCATGCCGCTGGACCTGAACAGTGATCTCGGTGAAGGCTTCGGCCCGTGGCGAATGGGTGACGACGCCGCCGTCCTCGACATCGTGACCAGCGCCAATATCGCCTGCGGCTTCCACGCCGGCGATCCGTCGATCATGCGCGCCACCTGTGAAACGGCCGTCGCCAAGGGCGTGCGGATCGGCGCCCACGTGGGTTATCGCGATCTGGTGGGCTTCGGCCGCCGCGATATCGCCATCGCCCCGGCCGAACTGCGCGACGAGGTGCTGTATCAGATCGGCGCGCTGTCGGCCTTCGCCCGGGCCGCCGGCGACCGCGTCCACTACGTGAAACCCCATGGCGCGCTGTACCACGCGGCCGCCCGTGACCCGCTGCTCGCCGACGCCGTGCTCGCGGCGGTGGCCGAGTCCGGGCCCGGCCTGGCCCTGCTCGGCCCGGCCGGGACCGAACTGGAGAAGGCTTCGGCCCGGCTCGGGGTGCGTTTCGTCGGCGAGGGCTTCGCCGACCGCGCCTACACCGCGACCGGCACGCTGGCTCCGCGCGGTGTTGCCGGAGCGGTGCTCGCGCCCGACGACGCCGTGGCACAGGCGGTTTCCCTTGCGCTGTCGGGGACCGCGCGTACCGTAGACAGTCCCGGTACGGTCGCCGTGTCCGTGGCGAGTGTGTGCGTGCACGGCGATTCCCCTGCCGCGGTGGAGATGGCCCGCCGGATTCGCGGGGCGCTCGACGAGGCGGGGATACCGGTGGAGCCGTTCAGCTGAGGGTGGGAGGCAGGATGGACGACTGGAACGCGCGGATCCGGCCCGCGGGTGACCGCGCCATGCTCATCACGCTCGATGACCCGCGTCCGGTGCAGCGTCTGGCCTCGGCTCTGCGTGTGCACGCCATCGCCGGCGTGCAGGATGTGCTGCCCGCCGCCGAGACGGTGCTGGTCACCCTGCACGCGGTGAGCTACGGCGTGCAGGTCCGCCGCGAACTGCTCGCCCTGCTCGAGCGCCTGGATCAGGAGCCACCGCAACCGGATTCGCCCGATGTTTCCCGTGGAACAGCCGCCGTCGACGTGCCCGCCGAGGACATCGTGGAGATCCCGGTCCGCTACGACGGCGCCGACCTGCCCGAGGTCGCGCGTCTGCTCGACCTGTCCCCCGCCGAGGTGATCGCCGCGCACACCAGCACGATCTGGCGCTGCGCCTTCGTCGGCTTCGCCCCCGGTTTCGGCTACCTGACCTCGCCCGACGGCAGGCTGACGGTCCCGCGCCGCGACCGCGCCCGCACCGCCATCCCGCCCGGCGCGGTGGCGCTGGCGGGCGGCTACTCGGCGGTGTATCCCCGGGGGACCCCGGGTGGCTGGCAGCTGATCGGGCGGACCGATCTGCGGATGTGGGTGGTCGAGCGCGACCCGCCCGCGCTGGTGCGGGCGGGTTCGGCGATTCGTTTCGTCGAGACCACCGCGGATTGACACCCAGGGCTGCTCAACGACGCGCCGCCTCGACAGCGAATCGGGGAGTACGAGCATGCTGATCTTCATCGAGCGGGTGGGGCCGCTCGCGACCATCCAGGACCTGGGCAGGCCGGGCTGGTTCGATTCCGGCGTCGGCCAGGCGGGCGCCGCCGACCGCGCCGCGCTGCGCCTGGCCAACCGCCTGGTCGGCAATCCGGAGGACCTGGCCGCCATCGAGGTGCTGCTCGGCGGGCTGGCCCTGCGCGCCGACGGCCATCTCACCGTCGCCGTCACCGGCGCGCCAGCCCCCGCGACCGTCGACGGCGTTCCGGTCGGCCATGCCAGCGTCCTCGAACTCGACGAGGGCAAGGTGTTGCGGCTGGGCCTGACCGGCAGCGGATTGCGCAGTTACGTGGCGATCCGCGGCGGGATCGCCGTGCCGAAGGTGCTGGGTTCGCGCAGCCGCGACACTCTCTCCGGCATCGGCCCCGAGCCGTTGCGCGCGGGCAGTCAGCTGCCGGTCGGTCCCCCGCCGCGCACCCTGCCGACCGTCGAGTTCGCGCCGGTTCCGGTGCCCCCGGAGGTGCTCGCGGTGCGCGCGCTGCCCGGCCCGCGCGCGGACTGGTTCAGCGATCCCGACCTGCTGTTCCGCGGTTCCTGGACGATCTCCACCGACACCGATCGCGTCGGCGCCCGCCTGGATCGCCTCGACGGCCCGCCGCTGACCCGCGCGATCACCGGCGAACTCCCCGCCGAGGGCGTCGCGCTGGGGTCGGTGCAGGTGCCGCCGAGCGGGCAGCCGGTGGTCTTCCTCGCCGATCATCCGATCACCGGCGGCTATCCGGTGATCGCGGTGGTGCTCGACGCCGATGTCGATCGGGTGGCCCAGGCCCGCCCCGGTGACCGATTACGTTTCGTGCCCGTGCGCTGAGCGTTCAGCGCAGCCGGGCGTGCATGAGATAGACGTTGTAGCTGTCCCAGGCCGACATCGTGAAGTACAGGTCCTTCGCGGTCGACCACGGATGGATGAACCCGCCGTAGGCCTTGGGATAGTCCTCGGTGGACAGCAGCGGCACCGTGTCGGTCCAGCGGCCCTGCGGTTCGGCGGCCGTGCGCAGCACGATCTTGCCCGCGGCCGAGTCCAGATAGACCATCTGCCACTGCCCGCTCTCGGCGTCGAAGCGCACCGACAGTTCGCTGGCGGTGCCCAGGGCCAGCGGGGTCGCCGAATTCTCCGCGGCGGGCGCCCAATCGCCGTCCACCCAGTACTGGTAGGCGGTCTTGTTGAGCACATCGGCCTTGCGCACGCGAGCCAGCCCGATCATCCCGACCCGCCCGTTGGGTGTGCCGAACAGGTAGACGTAGTCGCCGTGCGGCACCATCGCCGCCACCTGGAACTTGCCCAGCCCGAACAGGTTCTCCCAGCGGGCGTGCTGATCCTTGGTCCAGGTCTGGCCGCCGTCGTCGGAATAGGCCAGACCACCGTAGTTGGTGAGCCACATGCCCGGGATCCGCGACCAGTGGTTCACCGACATGTAGCTCATGAACTGGCGCTTCCCCAGGGCGAAACCCGAGGTGGGGATGGTGGTGGTCTCCCAGTTCTTGATCTTGCGGCTGCCCAGCAGTTCGGCAGCGTGACAGGGCTTGTCCTGCACCATCGAGTCGATGACCAGCCCGTCGGACAGGTCGCGATCGGTGCTGTAGGCCAGCACGTTCGAGCGCCAGTCGGCGGTGTCGGCGCCCGCGCCGCCGTAGGCCCAGCCGTCGCCGAAGGTGTCACCGAAGACCATCGCGACCTTGCCCGGTTCGGTCTCCCAGAACAGGCCGAGGTCGGTGCCGTCGACCTGCCAGCGCTTGTCGGTCCGGTTGGCCGATCCGTGCCCGGTGACCTGCTCGACCAGCCGCACCGACTCCACCACCGCGGGCGCGACGGCCGCGCGCACCGGTCCGGGTTCGATCGGGCGCACCACGGGTTCCGGTGCGGGCTGGGCGGGTTCGCCGTCGCCGCCGGGCACCGGGATCGGGATGGGCTCGATCTCGGGCTTGATCCGGATGCGCGGCAGGAAGTCGGCCGAACCGGTGGAGGTCTCGGCGGATTCGGTTTCCGGCTTCGGCGTGTCGGTGACCTCGGGGCACGGGTTGCGGCACGGGTCGGTGGGCAGCGGTGCCTGCGCGACGCGCGTGTTGTCGTGCGGCGGATCGGGCACCGGCACCGGCGTGAGCTGCGGGATCGGGATGGGGATGTCGAAGCTCGGCGGCAGGAGCGGCAGCGGCGGGGCGGGCGGTGCCGAGGGATCGGGCAGCCGGTTGGCCGGGTCGAAACCCGTTTCCCCGCAGATGTTCACCGGCGGCGGCGCCCACGGCAGCGGTGCCGCGTGCGCCGGGGCGGCGAGCACGGCGGCGAGAAACACACCCAGCGCTGCTGATCTCTGCGGTGTAGTGCGCACCTGGTACTCCCTCGAATCGGTGTCCGGCCAACACCTCTGCTGCGCGTAGAACTTACCGGAACCGATCGCCTTCGCCGTGCGTCCAACCAGTTGTGAACGAAATCGAGTACGACTTCGGAACCGGGTTCGCGCACGAGGCCGAGCAGGCCCTGGCCGAGACCACGCACGCCGACACGCTCTGGCTCGACTTCGACGGCGATGCCGCCCTGTGGGATTGCGAGCCGTTCCCGCTACCCGACTGTGATCCACCGCTCGACGCCGTCGTGGCGAGCGTCGGGAACACCGCCCTCGACCTGTTCCCCGATATCCCGCTCGGCGTCGACCATCGCAGCGTGCTGGCTCAGGAGCCGGTGCGGCCGGTCAGCGTGCCGCCCTGGCTCGCCGGGAGTTGAGGCCGACGGCCACGATGCCGAGCGCGTAGACCCCCGCCCCGGTCAACACCACCGCCAGAGAGCGGCCGTCGGCGGGGATCACCAGCGCGGTCGCCGCGATGGCGAGCACGAAGGTGATGTTGAAAACGGTGTCCTGCAGGGCGAACACCTGGCCGCGGCGGTCGTCGGCGATGTCGATCTGCATGCTCGCGTCGCCGGTCAGCTTGATCGTCTGCCCGGCCAGGCCGAGCCCGAACGCGCCCGCCAGCAGCATCCGGTGCGCGTGGTCGTTGCCCGCGGCGGCCACCGCGATCGGGGTCACCAGCGTGAGCTGCACCGCGATGGCGGCCACCAGGCCGACGAGCACGGTGCGCGGCCTGCCCAGGCGCGGGATCAGGATGGGCGCCAGCAGCGCGGCCAGCAGCATGCCCGCCGCGGCGAAGCCGATCGCCACCCCGAATCCGACCAGCCCGCCGGTCATCTGGGCGTCCCCGCTGGGCTGGCGCAGCACCAGCACCATGATCAGCGTGTTCATCCCGAACACCACCCGGTGCGCGCCGATGCCGATCATCGCGGTGGTCACCTGCGCCGAGTCCCACACCGCCCGCGCGCCGGTGCGCAGGCCGGTCGCGATGGCGTGCACAGTGCTCTCCGAACGGGCCGAACCGCTTTCGGGCCCGAGTGTCCGCGCCGGGAATCCGATCGCCAGCATCGCGCCGACCACCGACCCGGCGCCACTGAGCGCCACCGCCACCGCCGAGGCGGTGTCCCCCGCGCCCAGCGCCGCGATCACCGCCACCGCGGCCGCCGCGCCGACTCCCGCGCAGGCCGAGGCCACCGTGGCCAGCAGCGAGTTCATCGGCACCAGCCAGCGCTGTTCGAGCACCCGCGGCAGCGCCGCCGACACGCCGGCCAGCACGAACCGGCTGATCCCCACCGTCGCCAGCGCCAGCAGCAACAGCGGCGTCTCCCCCACTCCGGCGAACAATCCCAGCGCCGTCGCCGCGATCAGCAGCGCCCTGGTCACGCTCGCCACCAGCAGCACCGTGCGCCGGTCCCAGCGGTCCAGCAGGGCACCGGCGTAGGGTCCGAGCACCGAGTACGGCAGCAGCAGCACCGCGAAACCGGCGGCGATGGCCAGCGGATCGGTCTCGCGTTCGGGGTTGAACAGGATCGCGCCCGACAGCGCCGCCTGGAACATGCCGTCGCCGAACTGGGCCGCCAGCCGCAGCAGCGCCAGGCGCGGCATCTGCGGGTTGCGGCGGATCAGCGGACGCGGATCGCGCAGCATGTCGCGGATCGGGATCGGCCGCTCACCCGCCGGTTCGGAGCCGTCAGGGCGATGAGTCGACACGTCGTGAGGATAGTGGTGCCAGAATTGGGGGGTGATGCCCACACCGACCACACCCAGGATCGAGCTGCACCGCGGCGGCGACCGGTCGAAGACGCGCATCTCCTGGCTCGATTCCAAGCATTCGTTCTCCTTCGGCGAGCACTACGACCCCGACAACACCCACCACGGCCTGCTGCTGGTGAACAACGAGGACGTGGTGCTGCCCGGCGAGGGCTTCGACACCCATCCGCACCGGGACATGGAGATCGTCACCTGGGTGCTCGGCGGCAGCCTGGTGCATCAGGATTCGCTGGGCCACAGCGGCGTCATCTATCCGGGCCTGGCCCAGCGGATGAGCGCGGGCACCGGCATCCTGCACTCGGAGAAGAACGATTCCTGGCGCCTGGACGGAAAACTGCCCGAGCACGACGAGCCGGTGCACTTCGTCCAGATGTGGGTGGTGCCCGACGAACCCGGCGTCGACCCGGGCTATCAGCAGCTCGAGATCGACGCCGAACTCGCGCGCGGCGAGCTCGTCACGGTGGCCTCGGGCCTGCCCCGCTACCGCGACCGCACCGCCATCGCGATCAATTCCTCGCACGCGGCCATGCACGTGGCCCGGATGCCCGCCGACAGCCCCGGTGTCACCCTCCCGGAGGCTCCCTACCTGCATGTCTTCGTCGCACGCGGCGAGGTGGAGCTCGAGGGTGTCGGTGTGCTGGCCCAGGGTGACGCCGTCCGGATGACGCGCACCGGCGGTCAGCGGGTGCGCCCGCACGGGGCCGCCGAGATCCTGGTGTGGGAGATGCACGCCCGGCTGGGCGAGACTTCGCGCGGTTAACGCCGGCGTAGCCGACCCGCGATGACGTCGTGGGCACGATGAGAGGGGAACAGATGTCGTATCAACCGCCGGGGCAGTACCCGCCGCCACCGGGCCAGTATCCGCCGCAGGGCGGCCAGTACGGCCAGTACCAGCAGCCACCGGGCAAGGGCCTGGCCATCACCGCGCTGATTCTCGGCATCATCGCGCTGCTGCTGTCGTGGACGGTGTTCGGCGGCATCGGTTTCGGTGTGCTCGCGGTGCTGTTCGGCATCATCGCGCTGGTCAAGGTGCGTTCGAAGACAGCGGGCGGCGGTGTGATGGCCGGTTTCGGCCTGGCTCTGGGTCTGCTCGCGTTCGTGATCGCGGTGCTGGTCGGCGCGTTCGTCTGGAATGTCGTCGAGGACACCGGCGGCGTCGACTACATCGACTGCGTGCAGAAGGCGGGCAACGATCAGGACGCCATCCAGAAGTGTGCCG
Organism: Nocardia sp. NPDC004415; assembly: GCF_053602435.1. NCBI lineage: Bacteria > Bacillati > Actinomycetota > Actinomycetes > Mycobacteriales > Nocardiaceae > Nocardia > Nocardia sp. NPDC004415. The sequence continues at coordinate 15,431 of NZ_JBSGDP010000002.1, read as the reverse complement.
AGGACTTCTCGAGCACCATGGAGAGCAAGTTCCCGACTACGCCGACCCCGGCTCGCTGAGCAGGGCGGCCGAACGGGCATTGGTCCTGGTGGCGGCGACTATCTGGGCGAAATCCGGCCGATAGTCGCCGTCCGGTACCTGCGTCCACCGGCGGTATCCGCTGCGTTCGTCGGCGGGTGAGGGCAGCACGATCTCGCTGCCGGGCAGCGCCACCGAGGCGCAGACCCGGAACAGCTCGGCGAACAGCACCGTGTCGAGGTAGGAATTGTCGGTGGGGCCGGTCAGGAAGGTCCAGCGGCCCGAGCGCGGATGGGCGATGATCGGCCCGCAGCGCTGCCCGCGTCCGGTGAGCAGCCCGCGCACCCGTTCGCCCAGCGGCGAGGGCATCACCACCGCGCCCACCGCGCCGATCTCGAGCATGATCCGGCCCAGGGTCGAGTCGACCACCCCGTAGAGCCCATTGTGCTTGCGGTAGTGACGGCACCGCGCCAGCGCGTCCTGGGTGGCCGTGTATTCCTCGGCCACGGTGTACCCGCCCTTGTCATCAATGCGCGACGTGCTCATCACGACCTCGTCTCTGTCGACGGTGGACTCGATGTAGCTGGGGGTTAGCCTAGTGCCGCACAACCTGCCTGACAATAGTCAGTAGCTGGTGTGTTCACCGGGGTACGATGTGGCCGCATGGCCCCTGTTTCGCCGACGGTAGCGCGCTGGGAACTCGTCCTGCGCCTGCGCGAATTGCGCGAGCAGCGCGGCTTCGATTCGGCCGGTTTCGCGCGCCGCGTGGGCTTCACCCCCGCCAACTGGTCGCATGTGGAGAAGGGGCGGCGGGTGCTCACCCGTACCACCATCGAGCCCGTTCTCGATGTCCTCGACGTCACCTCCGACGAGCGCCGCGAACTGCTGGCCCTGCTCGAGGCCAGCAAGCAGCGCGGCTGGTGGTCCACCTCCTCGGCGCTGATCGGCCCCGAGCTACAACGCCTCTACGGCATGGAGGCGGGCGCGCAGAGCATCCGCAGCTACGACAGTCTGCTGGTGCCCGGCCTGTTGCAGACCGAGGGCTATGCCAGGGCGCTGATCAGCGCCGATGTGATGATCCGGCCGGTGCAGGTGGATCAGCTCGTCGCCATCCGGATGCGCCGCCAGCAGCGCCTGCGCGGCCCCGACCCGCTCGAGCTGACCGCGGTGCTCGGCGAGGCGACGCTGCGCCAGCAGACCGGTGGTGCGCCGGTGCTGCGCGAGCAGTTGCGGCACCTGGCCGCGCTGGTGCGCGAACTCGACACCGTGGAGGTGCGCGTCATCCCGTTCAGTGCCCCCGAGGGGGCGGTGCTGGGTGGTTCCAGCTTCCATCTGCTCGACTTCGCAAGCGATCAGCTACCTACCTTCGCGTGGGCCGAGAGCGCGGTGTTCGGTGGCCATGTCGACGACGCCGAGCAGGTCCGCGATCTGGGGTTCGCCTATGTGCGCGCCCGCGAGCAATCCCTGTCCCGCACCGATTCTCTGGCCCTGATCAGCGAGTATGCGAGCGTGTAGGATTCGGGGTATGTCCACCACCGCTCGACGCCGCCCGGCCGAACACGGCTGGTTCACCTCGTCACGCTCCAACAACGGCAACCAATGTGTCGAGGTCCGCTTCGATGGCGACATCGTCCAGATACGCGACAGCAAATTCCGTCGCAACCCGCGCAACCTCGGCTCGGACGAGCCCATCATCACCGTCGGCGCCGCCCTGTGGACAGCCTTCCTGCACTGCCTGCTCACCGGTCGCCGCCACCCCGACCTGGTCGCCCACGTGAGCCTCGACGGCTCGGCCACCCTCCGCCACGACGACGTCCTGCTCCACTTCACCGCCCCCGAATGGGAAGCCTTCGTCGCGGGCGTCCGCGACGACGAGTTCGTCTGCGCATAAGTCCGGCTTCACGGTGCTCGGCCGCCTTGATCTGGACTGACCGAAGGGTGCGACGAAGGAGTGCCCGTAGGGAGGGAAGATCAAGGGAACAGGCCGAGGACCCGCGGCGCCAGCCGCCAATGTCACTGCATACTGGGTCCTGTGACCTCCGATCTGAACACCCCTTCCGGTATCGACCTGTCCTTCCGTGACCAGGATGTGCGCGTTCAGGACGATCTGTTCGCGCACGTCAACGGGCAGTGGCTGGCCGAGTACGAGATCCCCGCCGACCGCGCCGTCGACGGCGCCTTCCGCACGCTCTACGACCAGGCCGAGCTCGACGTGCAGGCCATCATCACCGAGAGCGCCGCGGGTTCCTCCGACGACGCCGTCGCCCGCAAGATCGGCGACCTGTACTCGAGCTTCATGGACACCGACGCGGTGGCCGCGGCCGGGCTCGCCCCGATCGCCGACGACCTGCGCGCCATCGCCGAGGTCGCCGACGCGAGCGCCTTCGCCGCCCTGCTCGGCGGGTTGCAGCGCACCGGCATCCGCGGCGCGGTGGCCTACTACGTCGACACCGACGACAAGAACTCCACCCGCTACCTCGTGCACGCCACCCAGTCCGGCATCGGCCTGCCCGACGAGTCGTACTACCGTTCCGAGGAATTCGCCGAGATCCGCGACGCCTACCGCGCGCACATCGCGAAGATGTTCACCCTCGCCGCCGACGACCCGGCCCTGGCCGGGCTGCTGCCCGCCGACCCCGCCGACGCCGCCCGCCGCGTCTTCGAGGTCGAACGCACCCTCGCCGCGGGCCACTGGGACGTGGTGCGCCGCCGCGACGCCGAGAAGAGCTACAACCTCACCACCTTCGCCGATCTCGCCGCCGCCCACCCCGCCTTCGACTGGGCCGCCTGGGTGGAGGCCGTCGCCACCGGCCTGGACCGCAGCGGCGCCGAACTGTTCGCCGAACTGGTCGTGCGCCAGCCCGACTACCTCACCGCCTTCGCCACCGCCTGGTCGGAGCTGCCGCGCGAGGACTGGCAGGCCTGGGCAGCCTGGCAGGTGCTGCACGGGCGGGCCGCGCTGCTCACCGACGCCGTCGTCGAGGAGAACTTCGACTTCTACGGCCGCACCCTCACCGGCGCCCAGGAGAACCGGGAGCGCTGGAAGCGCGGGGTGTCGCTGGTGCAGGAGCTGCTCGGCGAGGCCGTCGGCGAACTGTATGTGGCCCGGCACTTCCCGCCGCAGGCCAAGGCCCGCATGGTCGAGCTGGTGGCCAATCTCCAGGAGGCCTACCGCCGCAATATCGCCGAGCTGGAGTGGATGGGCCCCGACACCCGCGCGGCCGCGCTGACCAAGCTGGAGAAGTTCACCCCCAAGATCGGCTACCCCGACACCTGGCGCGACTACTCCGCCGTCGTGATCGACCCGGCCGACCTGGTGGGCAACTACCGCCGCGGTTACGCCGCCGACCACGACCGCGACCTGGGCAAACTGGGCGGTGAGGTGGACCGCGGCGAATGGTTCATGACCCCGCAGACGGTGAACGCCTACTACAACCCCGGCATGAACGAGATCGTCTTCCCGGCCGCCATCCTGCAACCGCCGTTCTTCGACATGAACGCCGACGACGCCGCCAACTACGGCGGCATCGGCGCGGTGATCGGCCACGAGATCGGCCACGGCTTCGACGACCAGGGCGCCAAGTACGACGGCGACGGCAACATGCAGGACTGGTGGACCGACGCCGACCGCGCCGAGTTCGGCAAGCGCACCAAGGCGCTGATCGACCAGTACGACGTGCTCTCCCCCGCCGACCTGGCCGACGAGCACACCGTCAACGGCGAGTTCACCATCGGCGAGAACATCGGCGACCTGGGTGGCCTGTCCATCGCCCTGGCCGCCTACAAGATCTCGCTCGACGGTGCCGAGGCCCCCGTCATCGACGGGCTCACCGGCCTGCAACGCGTGTTCTACGGCTGGGCCCAGGTGTGGCGCACCAAGGCCCGCCAGGAGGAGGCCATCCGCCGCCTCGCCGTCGACCCGCACTCCCCGCCGGAGTTCCGCTGCAACGCGGTGGTCCGCAATATCGACAGTTTCTACGAGGCCTTCGACGTCAAGCCCGACGACAAGCTGTTCCTGAAGCCCGAAGAGCGCGTGAGCATCTGGTGACCCGACGACCCCACCGGCCGCCGCCGCGGCCGGTAGGGTCGGAAATCCTTGCACCGGAGAGGGATTCCCCCATGCGCGTACACCAGGTAGCCGACGATGTGTTCACCATCCGCGGCACCGACGTCAACATGTTCCTGCTCCGCGAGGGCCGCGACCTCACCCTCATCGACGCGGGCTGGCACGGCGACGCCGCCCTGATCGAGAAGTCGATCCGCTCCCTCGGCCACCGCCCCGAGGACGTCCAGGCCGTCCTGCTCACCCACGCCCACCTCGACCACGTGGGCGCCCTCAACCACCTCCACCGCCACTACGCCATCCCCGCCTACACCAGCCCCACCGAGGTCCCGCACGCCCACGGCGACTACCACGAGTCCGCCACCCCCCTCGACGTCATCAAACGCCTCACCGACCGCGACACCCTCGCCTGGGCCGCCCGCATCACCGCCGCGGGCGGCCTCCGCAAGAACCCGGTCCCCCACATCCACCCCTTCCCCACCGAAGGCCCCCTCGACCTCCCCGGCCACCCCGTCCCCGTCCCCACCCCGGGCCACACCTCCGGCCACACCGCCTACCACCTCCCCGAAGCAGGCGCCGTCGCCACCGGCGACGCTTTGGTGACAGCCCACCCCACCTCGAAAATAACCGGCCCCCAACCCCTCCCGAACTTCTTCAACCACGACACCCCCGCCACCATCGCCGGCTACACCACCCTCGAATCCCTCCCCGCCGACCTGGTCCTCCCCGGCCACGGCCCGATCTGGCCCGAAGGCATCACCACCGCCGTAACCCGCGCCAGAGAGAACGCACCCCACCAACGCCTATGAAAACCACTCAGCGCAGGCGGGATTCGGATTCGGCGTCGAAGAAGTAGATCTCTTCGGGTTTGGGGCGCAGGCTGAGGGGTTCGCCGAGGGTGGGGTGGAAGTGGCGGTCTACGCGCACGACGAGTTTGCCGGAGCGGGTGGACCAGTCGGTGCCGGTGCCGTGGGTGTAGACGAAGGATTCGGCGCCGAGTTCCTCGAGGAGTTCGGTGGTGGCGGTGAGGGATTCGGGGTCGGTGGTGAGATGCCAGGACTCGGGGCGGATGCCGAGGATGACGCGGGCGCCGGTGACGGTGCGGGGCACGGGGATTCGCAGGCCATCCAGGACAGCCTCGCCGTCGACGACGGGGGCTTCGAGCAGATTCATGCCGGGTGAGCCGATGAAACCGGCGACGAAGGTGTTGACCGGGTCGTCGTAGAGCTCACGCGGCGAGGCGATCTGCTGGAGGGTGCCCTCGCGCAGCACGGCGACGCGGTGGCCCATCGTCATCGCCTCCACCTGGTCGTGGGTGACGTAGACCGTGGTGGTGCCCAGGCGCTGTTGCAGGGCGGCGATCTGGGAGCGGGTGCTCACCCGCAGTTTCGCGTCGAGGTTGGACAGCGGCTCGTCCATGCAGAACACCTGCGGCCTGCGCACGATCGCGCGGCCCATCGCCACCCGCTGCCGCTGGCCGCCGGAGAGTTTGGCCGGTTTGCGGTCGAGCAGGGGTTCGAGTTCGAGCATGGCCGCCGCCTCGCGCACGCGAACGAGCGTGTCGGCCTTGCTCATTCCCGCGTTGCGCAGGGCGAAGCCCATGTTCTGCGCGACGGTCATGTTCGGGTAGAGCGCGTAGCTCTGGAACACCATGGCGACATCGCGGGCCCGCGGCGGCAACCCGGTGACATCACGATCCCCGATCCGGATCGACCCCGCCTCCACCGACTCCAGCCCGGCCAGCATCCGCAGGCTGGTGGACTTGCCACAGCCGGAAGGGCCGACCAGCACCAGGAATTCGCCGTCGGCGATGTCGAGGTCGAGTGCGTCGACAGCGGGTGTCTCGGCGCCGGGATAGCGGTGCGTCACACCGTCGAACTGCACTGTCGCCATGGTGAACCCGTCCTCCTACTTCGGCAGCTTGGGGGTGATCTGGCGGTCGATGATCGCCTGCACGTCGGCGGCGACCTTCGCCAGAACCGTTGCCGGGTCGGCGTTCTGGAGGCCGATCTGCTCGTAGCCGGTGCCGATGATCTGGTCGGCGCCGGGCACGAACACCCGCGCGTAGTCCTGCGACTTGGTGAGGGCCAGCTGGTCGATGGCCACCTTCGAGTTGGGGTTCTTCGCCAGGAAGTCCACCTCCGACGGATCGCTGACCGCCGACTTGCGCACCGGCATGTACCCGGTGTTCTGCGAGAAGTAGGCGGTGTTGGCCGCGTTGGTGACGAACTCGATGAACTTGAGCGCGTTCACCTTCCGCTCGTCGGAGATGCGCGAGGGCACCGCCAGTCCGGCGCCGCCGGTGGTGACGCCCGGTCCGTTCGGGTGCGGCAGGAAGGCCGTGCCCACGGTGAACTTGCCGTCGGCGTTCTTCAGGATGCCTTTGAGGTCACCGGTGGAGGCGATGGTGGAGGCGGCGACGCCGGTGCCGAAGTCGACCGCGATCTGCGGCCGGATCGCGGCGTACTTCTTCCCATTGATCGACTCGCGCAGGTAGGTGGCCGCGGCGACCGAGCCGGGGTCGGTGAAGCGCAACGTCCACTCGTCGGAGTAGGCGCCGCCGAAGGTCCAGTTCGGGCCCTGGAAGGTCCAGCCCAGGTAGTTCTTGGCGTCGCCCCAGGCGTGCGCGATCTTGTCGGCACCGAGCCCGGCCTGCAGCTTCGGGCCCCACTCGTCGAATTCCTGCCAGGAGGCCGGACCACGGTCGGGCAGACCGGCTTTCGCCCACGCGTCCTTGTTGTAGTAGAACAGCGGCGTCGAACGGGCGTACGGCAGCGCGTAGTGCTTGCCGTCGAAGCGGTAGTCGGCGGCGAGCGAGTCGACGTAGTCGTCGAGCTGTACGCCCGCCGCGCCGAAGTGCGCGTCGAGCGGTTCGATGGCCTTGCTCAGCGCGTAGTTGAACCACCAGACATCCGAGAGCACCACCACGTCCGGCAGCTCGCCGCCGGTGAGGGCGGCGTTGAACTTCTGCGCTACCTCCTCGTAGTTCTTGCCCGCGTCGACCAGGTTCACGGTGAGCTCGGGGTACTTCGCCTGGAACCGCGAGATCAGTTCCAGCTCCAGCTCTTTGGACGTGCCGGGGTGGTTGGACCAGAAGGTGATGGTATTTGCGTCACCGGAGCCGCCGGAACCGCCGCCGGTGCCCGCGCAGGCGGTCAGGGCCAGGCCCGCGGCGACACCGCCGGACAGGCCGAGGAACCCGCGCCGGCTCAGGGCCGGGAATCGTGAAGTGGACACGTGGAACTCCTTGCTGGAAATCAGCCCTTGACCGCACCGGAGGTGAGGCCCTTGATCATGTGGCGTTGCAGGGCGAGGAAGACGACGAGGATCGGCAGCATGGTCAGCACGGTGCCCGCCATCACCGGCCCCCAGTTGGTGACCGAGGGGTTCTCGGTGTTCTGCAGCAGGGTCAGCCCGACCGGCAGGGTGGCGACATCGCTGGAATCGGCCATCAGGAACGGCCAGAGGTACTCGTTCCACTCGGTGACCAGCGTGACCACCGCGAAGGCCACCATGGTCGGCCCGGACATGGGCAGCACCACCCGGGTGAGCAGCCGCCACCAGCCCGCGCCGTCCATCCGCGCCGCCTCGATGACCTCACCGGGCAGCGACAGGAAGTGGTTGCGCATGAGGAAGGTGCCGAAGGCCACCCCGCACAGCGGCACGATGATGCCCTGGAAGGTGTTGCGCCAGCCCAGTTGCGCGATCAGCGCGTAGTTGGAGATCACGGTGATCTGGTTGGGCACCATCAGCGCCGCGATGATCACCAGGAACACGATGTTCTTGCCGGGGAAGCGCAGGAACACCAGGCCGTAGGCGCTGAACACCCCGAGCACGAACTTCACCGCCGACACCACGCCGGTGACGATCAGCGAGTTGCGCAGGAAGGTCCAGAACGGCACCGTGCTGGTGGCGTGCGCGTAGTTCTCCGGATGCCAGCTGCGCGGCCAGTACACCGCGGGCTGGGTGTAGATGTCGGGGCGGTCCTTGACCGAGGTGATCAGCATCCAGAACAGCGGTACGCCGATGAGTACCAGCACGCACGCCATCGCGGCGTAGCCGAGGACGGTGATCGCGCGTTCGCGGCGCCGGTACGACAGTGTCTGTGGGCCTACGTGTCTCATCGCTCGTTCCGATCCATCACCCGCACCTGGACCAGCGTGACCACCAGCAGCACCGCGAACATGATGGTGGCGACGGTGGCGCCGTAACCGGCCCGGAAGTTGCGGAAGGACTCCTCGTACACCTGGAAGACCATGGTGGTGGTGCCGTTGCCCAGCGGGCCGCCGCGGGTCATCACGTTGATGATGTCGAAGACCTGCAGCGAGTTGAGCAGCACGGTGATCGAGAGGAAGAACGTGGTCGGGCGCAGTTGCGGCAGCAGTACTTTGGTGAAGGTGGTCCAGCGGCTCGCGCCGTCCATCTCGGCGGCCTCCATCAGCTCGGCGCGCACGCCCTGCAGCGCGGCCAGGTAGATGACGAAGGTGTAGCCCAGGTTCTTCCAGATGTAGGTGATGGTCACCATGAACAGCGCCCAGTGCGGGTCCTGATAGAAATCGGGCACCTGGCTGACGCCGACGCGGTGCAGCAGATCCTGTACCAGACCGAAACTCGGATCGAAGACGAATTGGAAAGCCACTCCGATCGCGGCCCCCGAAATGACGAACGGCGCGAAGATAGCGGAACGAACTACATTGCGCCCGAACAATTTTCGATCCAGTAAGAGGGCGAGCGCGAGCCCGAGCGCCATACTCACCACGACCGCGGTGACGGTGAAGATCACCGTATTACCGACGACCTTCCAGGAGTCGGCGCGCTGCCACCACTCCTGATAATTTCCGAAACCAATTGGTTTCGCAATAGGGTCGGCGATGTTCCAGTCGGTGAACGAGAGCCGGATATTGTCCGCGAGCGGTCGGTAGACGAACAGCGACAACAGGATCAGATTGGGAACCACCAGCACGGCGAACAACGCGTAGTCGCCCCACGGGCGGTTTCGGAGCCCACGCCCGCGTGGTGAGGGGAGGACTCGCTCCGGACTGCTTCGCACCGCGGCAGCTTTACGGCGCACGGCGAACCTTCGGTTAACCCAGCCCCCCGGCTTGCTGAACATCGGGCGCACAGTGCCGAGTACAGCAAAAAGCCGAACAACACGACCTGGTTTGATCGTATTGTTCGGCTGTTCGGGTGGATCAGTTCAGCGGATCAGTTCCAGTCGCCCAGACCGTCACCGGCGCTGAGGGTTCCGCCCTGGGTGTTCGACACGATCACCGCGTCGCCCCGGTGCGAGTTCTCCAGGAACCACTTGGCGTTCTCGGTGCTCACGTTCAGGCAGCCGTGGCTGGCGTTGGAGTAGCCCTGCTGGCCGACCGACCACGGCGCGGCGTGCACGAAGATGCCGCTGTTGGACAGGCGGGTGGCGTACTCGACCTCGAGCTTGTAGCCCTCGGGATCGGTGACCGGGACGCCGTAGGTGGAGGAGTCCATGGTCATCTTCTCGAGGCGCTCGCCCACGATGTAGGTGCCGTTGGGGGTCTCGTGCCCGGTCTTGCCCAGCGAGGTGGGCATCTCCTTGACGACCTCACCGTTGACGGTCACGGTGATCATCTTGGTGTTGTCGTCGACGTAGGAGACCACCGCGTCACCGATGTGGAAGGAGCTGGTCGTCCCACCCGCGACGACGTTGACGTCGGTGTCGGCGGGCCAGAACTCGGCCGGCTTCCAGCGCACCTGCTTGCTGCTGGTCCAGTAGAAGCCACCGGGCGCGTTGGTGCTCGAGGTGACCTTGATGGCCTTCTCGGCGGCGGCGCGGTCCTCGACCGGCTCCTGGAAGGTGATGATGATGGGCTGTGCGACACCCACGGTCTCGCCGTCGGCGATATTGATGTTCGGCGGCGCGAACGGCGCCACGGCGGCGGGCGCGTCGACGGTGGGCTGGGTGGAGCCGCTGCCGATGCCCGGGAGCACAGGCTGCGCCTGCGCGGACACGGTGACCAGCGCGCCGGACACCGCGATCGCCGCCGACAGCAGCAGACCCCGGCGCAGCCAGCGCGATTGCCGCGTATTTGCCTGGAAGTGCATAGGTTTCTCGTCCATTCCATCTCTCGTCACCACGCCCGGCGCGGCACGAGATCTTCGTGATTGACGCGGAGACCGCAGCGGTGGGTCTCCACGGGGTAACGACGCCCCGACCCTGACCGTCCATTCCTACCCGCCCGAGGTCACCGCGTGCCAGCCGCCGCGGTGAGCGATAACAGCTCGGCAACTATGTGCCATGGGTCACATAACATGTTGTTATCCACCGGCTTTCGGTAAACGCCACGCTCACGGCGGTGAGTCGCGCGCGGTGCGCGTCAGCAGGGGTGAAACACATCCGTGTGAGTCTCAAACCCGGCGTGAGCGAGATCACTGCGCCGGTGTGAACTGGATCGCCCGATCCGGGGCGCTCGCCAGATTCCGGGGCACCGAGCGGGGGCGGCGACCGAAGGTCAGGGCCGGGGTGGGGCGTAAGCGGACCGTGGTCAGCAGGGTTGCCAGGACGACCCGCAGCTCGTAGTCGGCCAGGGTCGCCCCGATACAGCGCCGGTGCCCACCGCCGAAGGGCGCGAACGCGAACGGCGGGATCGGGCGGTCGAGGAAGCGGTCGGGGTGGAACAGCCGAGGGGCGGGCCAGGTCGCGGGCCTGCTGTGCAGCACGCCGACGGCCAGGCCGATGGTCTGGCCCGCCGCCAGGTCGAGCCCGCGCCAGCGCAACGGCGCGGTGAGGGTGCGCAGGACGATGGGCACCGGTGGGTGCAGGCGCAGGGTTTCCTGGCAGACGGCGTCGAGCAGGTCGCTGCCGTCGAGCGGGTCGGCGCCCGCCAGTTCGGCGGTGATTCTGGTGAGCAGGCCCGGTTCGCGGTGCAGGTGGTAGAGCGCCCAGGTCAGCGTGGTGGCAGTGGTCTCGTGACCGGCCACGATGAGGGTGCGCAGTTGTTCGCAGAGGTCGCTGTCGGTGAGGGCGGTGCCGTCGTCGTAGCGGATCGACAGGAGCAGGTCGAGCAGGTCGCCGGTGCCGGGACCCGACGCGCGCCGCCGGGCGATATCGGTCAGCAGGAGCCCGTCGAGCCGTGCCCTGGCCGTCGTGAACCGGTCCCACGGGCCGAAACCGGCCAGGCCACGGCGTAATACGGGGGCCACCAGCAGTGGTGTGGTGAACGCGTCGAGGAAGGCGGTGACCGCGCTCGCGTACTCGTGGTCGCGGTGGTCCGCGCTGCCGAAGACGGCGGTCAGGATGACGCGGCGAGTGATGGCGCGAGACAGCGTGAGTGCGTCGATGGGCCCGGAAGTCCCAGGTCCGCACGCTGTTTCGAGGGCGTCGACGGTGGTGTCGCGAATGGTCTCGCCCAGCGCGCGCACGCGGGGACCGTGCAGCGCGGGCGCCAGCATCGCCCGGTCGGTGCGGTGCCGCTCGCCGGAACTGAGGATGAGCGAGGCGGCCCCGACCATCGGCTCGATCGGATTCGGCCGTGGCGGCGTGACCAGGGGAATCGGCGCCCGGAACAGTTCGCGCGCGCCCTCGGGGGTCCCGGTGAACAGCACCGGCGGGAATCCAGGGAAACCGACCGCGAACGGGTCACCGGTGGCGGCGCGTCGGCGCAGGTAGGACTCGAAATCGCGACCGGCCGCCAGTGCGTGCAGCAGCGCCCACCGGGGCGGGGCGACGCGCTGCGCGGTCATATCGGGCTGCGCGGTCATATCAGCAGATACGAGGTGCGGAGTCGCTCGGTTCACTCGGCCGCCCGCCGTCGCCGGACTGCGGGGCGGCCGAGTGCGGTCACCGCGCCGCCAGCTTGTGGACGGTTCCCTGGGCGATGGCCGCCAGTTTCGCCAGGCGGGCGTCACCCAGTGCGGTGACGGCGTTGCCCAGCCGGTTGGTGACGAAGGCGATGGACATGCGCAGGTCGGGGTCGGCGTAGGCGCCCGAGCCGCCGATGCCGTAGTGGCCGAAGGCGTGCCGGGGCTGCTGCTTGGTCATCAGGACCGGGCGGTGGTAGCCGAGGGTGAAGCGCAGGGGCAGGCCGAGGACGTAGTCGCGGCTGTCGGTGTGCTGGGTGCGGTTGATCGTGGCGATGGTCTCGGCCCGCAGGAACCGCACCGGGGTGGCGCCGTCGTAGACCACTCCCTCGTTGGCCAGCGCGCCGTACATCCTGGCCAGCGCCCGTGCGGAGAACACGCCGTTCCAGCCGGGCATCACCGCGTCGTGCACGCGCGGGTCGCGCACCAGTTCATCGAAACTCTCCGGCATCCCGGCCTCGGCCAGCCCGCGGATCGGGCGCACCCACGACAGCACCGAGGACGCGGTGTTCCAGCGGATTCCCGGCGGCGCCAGGTGCGGGAAGATCCTCGCGATCCGGTACCGCTGGTCCGCGGGCACCTGGAACCAGAACTCGTCGGTGCCCAGCGGCACAGCCACCTCACGCCGCAGGACCTCGGTGAACGGTTCCCCGGAGACCCGCCGCACGATCTCGGCGACCAGCCAGCCGAAGGTGATCGCGTGATAGCCCGAGGTGCGGACGCGGCGGGGGTCGGCGGGGCTCTCGGCCAGCGCGGTCACCACCGCGTCGTAGTCGAGGATGCCCTCGCGCCCGGGAACCAGCCCGCGCACCCGGTGCAGGCCCGCGCGGTGCGAGAGCACATCGCGCACGGTGATCTCGGCCTTGCCGTGCGCGGCGAACTCCGGCCAGTACCGCGCGACCGGCGCCTCGTAGTCGAGGAGCCCGCGCTCGGCGAGCCGGTGCAGCACGGTCGCGGCCACGCCCTTGCCGGTGGAGAAGGCCAGGGCGACGTTGTCCCCGTCCCAGCGCTGGTCCTTGCCCGCCCAGCCCGCCCACACATCGACGACGGGCTTGCCGTCCAGATAGACCGCCAGCGCCGCGCCACCCCGGCTGGGCTGGGGAAACATGCCGAAGAAGTGGTCGGCCAGCCGGACGAAACGCGGGTCGACGAGCATCTGCCGAGGTGCGGCGAGGATCTGCTCGCCGGGACGAACTGTCACCATCTCCGCCTCACTTCCGATGCGGGGCCGGCCCGGGGGCCGGAAAATCCAAGGGTAGCCCAGCGAACCGGCTTCCAGATGGAGTCGACGCCGGTGGCTCCGGTGGTGTATTCACAATGGGTGTTTGCAGATCTGCCCATCGGCCGGCTCGTCGGCGCGCTCGCCATCACGGTGACCGCGTTCGTTTCGACCGGGTGCGGTGGCACCATCGACGGTCACGCGCAGCCCGCGATCGACGTCGTCCCCGCGACCAGCGGCGCCCCGACGACCACCACCAAGGCGGGCAAGCCGACCACCAGCAAACCGGCCCCGACCTCGAGCCGCGGCGGCACCACCGATTTCGACGCCGAGATCGGTGACTGCGTGGCCCTGGGTGGCACCGTCGACGACGCGACCATCGACAAGGCCTCCTGCGGCAGCCGCGCGTCGAACTACAAGGTCATCGGCAAGGCCAAGACCAGCAGCGGCTGCGTGAGCGACCGCGACAACTTCTACGCCGAGACGCTCAACGGCATCGAGACCGGCGCGCTGTGCCTCGACATCGACTGGGTGGTCGGCGGCTGCATGGACGTGGGCGGCGACGAGCCCTCGCGGATCGAGTGCACCGAGTCCGGCACCGAGCCGGTCAAGGTCATCACCATCCGCAACGGTTCGGACAGCGTCGACGACTGCCCCGATGCCGCCGACTCGGGCTTCAAGTACGCCGAGCGCCGCATCGTGGTCTGCGTGCAGAGCCTCTAGCTCGTCAGGGGTTAGCGTGGAGAGGTGCCCGCGACCCGCACGGTTCGGCTGAACTCGGCCACCGGCCGGTGGATTCTGCTCGCCACCGTGCTGGGGTCGTCGATGGCCTCGCTCGACGCCACCGTCGTCTCGGTGGCGCTGCCGCGCATCGGCGAATCCCTGCACACCGATGTGGCCGGGCTGCAATGGACCGTCAACGGCTACACCCTCACCCTGGCCTCGTTCATCCTGCTCGGCGGCTCGCTGGGCGACCGGCTCGGGCGCAGGCGGGTGTTCGTCTGGGGTATCGCCGGATTCGCGGTCACCTCGCTGCTGTGCGCGGCCGCGGTGAACATCGAGATGCTGGTCGCGGCGCGATTGCTGCAAGGTGTGGCGGGCGCGCTGCTCACGCCGGGCAGCCTCGCGCTCATCTCCGCCTCGATCGATGAACAGGACCAGGGCAGCGCGATCGGCCTGTGGTCCGGGTTCAGCGGGGTGGCGGGCGCGTTCGGTCCGCTGCTCGGTGGCGGGCTGATCGATCTGGTCGGCTGGCGGGCGATCTTCCTGCTGAATGTGCCGCTGGCGGTGGTCGTGGCCCTGGTCGCGACCCGCTGGGTGCCGGAGAGCCGCGATCCGGAGGCGACCGCGCGGCTGGATGTGCCGGGCGCTGTGATCGTGGCGGTCGGGCTCGGCGCGCTCACCATGGGCCTGATCAACGCGCACCTGCCGCTCACCCTGGCCGGGGTGGCGGCGCTGCTGGTGTTCGTGGTGGTCGAGTTGCGCAGCCCGAATCCGCTGGTCCCGCCCGCGCTGTTCCGTTCGCGGGTCTTCACGGCGGCCAATCTGGTGACGCTGGTCGTCTACGCGGCGCTCGGCGGGGTCTTCTTCCTGCTGGTGCTGCAATTGCAGCTCGTCGCGGGGTACTCGCCGATGGCCTCGGGCGCCGCGAGCCTGCCGGTGACACTGCTGATGCTGGTGCTCTCGGCCCCGGCGGGCCGCTGGGCGCAACGCCACGGACCGCGCCTGCCGATGACGCTGGGTCCGCTCCTCGCCGCCGCCGGAGTGTTCGCCCTGCAACGAGTAGGACCAGGAGCGGACTATCTGACCGATGTGCTGCCGGGCGTTTTCGTGTTCGGGCTGGGTCTTTCGGTGCTGGTGGCGCCACTGACCGGCGCGGTGCTGGCCGCCGTGCGGGTGGGTGAGGCGGGCATCGCCTCGGGGGTGAACAACGCTGTCGCCCGCACGGCCCAGCTCCTGGCCGTGGCCGCGCTACCGGGCCTGGCCGGATTGTCCGGTGCCTTCGACGACCCGGTCGCCTTCGCCACCGGTTTCGACACCGCGATGCGCTGGTGCGCGCTGTTGCTGCTGGTGGGGGCGGTGATCGCGGGGATCGGCCTGCGGGTCCCGCGTCAGGAACCCGCCCCCGACCGCGTCGACTGCCTACCCCACTGCGCCGGTGCCGACGGACCCGCGCTCGCGCCGACCGTCTCGAAATGACCACCACGGTTCGTGGCCCGTCTCGCGTCCGAGGGGCGAGACGTCACGGCGAAGCCGGAGTCAGCCCGCCGACGATCACCCGCGGCAGATGCGGTG